>NZ_BAABCQ010000051.1:0-43281 GCF_039539045.1 Streptomyces marokkonensis | reverse complement strand
TATCCCTCACTGCTAGCTCCAGTTGTGGCGCCTCAGCGCCCAGAAGCGCACCGGTCGATGGGCCGGCATGACACTGGGCAACGGAATGCGAGTCCCCAACTCTTCTCTGTGAACGGAGACTTCCATGGCCACCGTAAACCCGTCCTGGGGATACACCCTCCACCTCCCGCACGATCCACGCGCACCGGGGATCGCCCGCACAACCCTGCGTGCCACCCTGGCCGCGCACGGCCTCGGTGAGCTCGTGCCGACCGCCGAGCTGCTGGCCGCCGAACTGCTCGCCAACGCCCACCTGCACACCACCGGCCCCTACGCCTTCCGCATCCTGTCGCGCGAGCCGGGGCGGCTTCGGGTCGGCGTGTGGGACAACGACTGGAGGGTGCCGCCCGGTTTCCGCGACGGGGAGGAACCCGGCGCCCTGCCGCCGGAGGACGCCGAGAGCGGGCGGGGTCTGCACCTGGTGCGGGCCTGCGCGGACGCGGTGGGTGTCTCCGTACTCCGCGAGGTCGGCGCCTCGAAGGGCGGCAAGCTGCTGTGGGCGGAGTGCTCCGAAGGCTGAGGGCCGGTCACGAATGGCGCGCGACATGGCCGGAAAGTGTTATTGAACGGCCCGGCCATGGGGGAGGGTTGGACCATGCGCAAGATGTGGGTCGGGGCCGGGGTCGCGGTCGCGGGCGGGCTGGGCTTCGTCATGCTGCTCGTCGTGGGCGTCTACCTCGTCGCCGGGGACCCCGCCGGCGGTGCCGGTGGTGGGTCCAAGAGGCTCGCCGAGGGGTCGGTGCCCGCGGCGTACCAGCCGCTCGTGCAGAAGTGGGGCAATCACTGCCCCGCCATCAGTCCCGCGCTGCTCGCCTCCCAGCTCTACCAGGAGAGCCGCTTCAACCCGAAGGCGCAGAGCCACGCGGCGGCGCAGGGCATCGCGCAGTTCATCCCCGGGACGTGGGCCACCCACGGGGTCGACGGGGACGGGGACGGGGACCGTGACGTGTGGGATCCGAACGACGCCATCCCGTCGGCGGCGTCGTACGACTGCTCCCTCGCCTCGTACGTGAAGGACGTGCCCGGGGACCCGACCAGGAACATGCTGGCCGCCTACAACGCGGGTCCCTACGCGGTCATCAAGTACCAGGGTGTGCCGCCGTACGAGGAGACGCAGAACTACGTAAAGACGATCACGACGCTCGCGAAGAGCTTCGCCGCGCCCACCACCCGGGTCGATCCCTCCGAACAGGCCGCCGGGGCCATCGCCTACGCGCAGGAGAAGCTGGGCACGCCCTATCTGTGGGGCGGGAACGGGACGGCCGACCAGGGAGGGCGGTTCGACTGCTCCGGGCTGACCAAGGCGGCGTTCGAGAGTGTGGGGATCGAGCTGCCCCGGGTCGCGAACGACCAGTACAACGCGGGGGCGCATCCCTCGCGGGACGAACTGCTCCCCGGCGACCTGGTGTTCTTCTCGGACGACCTCACCAACTCCCGGGCCATCCGGCACGTGGGCATGTACGTCGGCGGCGGGTACATGATCAACGCGCCGCGGCCGGGCGCCGTGATCCGGTTCGACCCGATCGACACCCCCGATTACTTCGGGGCCACCCGGGTGACCGAGGATGGCGCGAAAGCGCTGCCCACGACGGTGTGAATGGCAGGGTTTGGACCCAGCGTGAAACCCTGCCCTGAGCTGCGACGATGTGTCTCTCTTCGATAACGTCTGCGTGATCATTCGGTGGAGCGTGGAACGTATCAACGGGGGTCGTGCGTTCCTGTTCACGTGTAGGTGTGCGGTGCGGGCCGAGCGGCTCCGGCGGATCTACGACCACGGGGGTGGCAGAAGAGGCGTGCGCTCGGTGCGCCGGAAGATATGACGAAGGGGCCGCAGCACCATGGCTGGACTCGCCGAATCCGGGGCGAACCCCGACGTCGAGCTGCTCTACGACATCAACGGCCTGGCCAAGGACGCACCTCACTGGTTCGACCGGGTCATGGAGTTCGTGGGTGAGTACGGACTGCTGTTCGCGATCGTGCTGCTGGTGCTCTGGTGCTGGTGGTCCGTACGGCGGCGCGGCGGTGAGGGAGCGGCGTCGAACGTCGCGGCACTGACCTGGGCGCCGCTCGCGGCCGGCGTCGCGGTGCTGGTCAACGTGCCGATACGGGGGTTCGTGGAGCGGCCGAGGCCGTTCAAGACCCATGACGGGCTCGAGGTCCTCGTCCAGGGGAAGGAGGACTTCTCCTTCGTGAGTGATCACGCCACGCTCTGCATGGCCCTGGCCGTCGCCCTGTTCGTCGCCAACCGGAAGTTCGGGCTCGTCGCGATCGTGCTGGCGGTGTTCGGCGGTTTCATCCGCGTCTACATGGGCGTGCACTACCCGACGGACGTCATCGGCGGATTCGCCCTCGGTACGGCCGTCGCGCT
The DNA here is from genome assembly GCF_039539045.1 of Streptomyces marokkonensis. Lineage (NCBI taxonomy): Bacteria > Bacillati > Actinomycetota > Actinomycetes > Kitasatosporales > Streptomycetaceae > Streptomyces > Streptomyces marokkonensis. The sequence goes on along the minus strand of NZ_BAABCQ010000051.1, from coordinate 40,874 downwards.
GCTGCTGTCGCCGGTCGCCATGGCCCTGCTGACGCCGCTGACCCGGGCGATCGAGCGGTCGCCCCGAGTGGGATGGCTGGTCAGCGCGCGGGGGCGAGACGACGCCGCCGGAGGGGACGCGGTGATTCCGGGGGCGCGCAAGGAGAGTGCCGGGGCGGGCGAGCGGGATCTCGCCGCCTGACGCTGTCTGTTACTGAGGGACCCGACCCCGCCGGCGCCGTGTACAGCGTTCCGGGGTAGCGCGTGAAGACGCGGTTTCGGTCGTACTGGCGTGGGAGACACGCCGGGCGCCGGGCCGCGTCTTCGTCGTTTCGCGGGGTGCCGCCGGCGTGCTCCGGGTCAGGTGGGCGCGTGGGTCTTCGCGTCCGTACGGGCCAGGCTTCTCGCCCTGCGGGCCGGGCCTCGCCAGCCGCAGGTGCAGCGGGCCAGGCAGAACGGGCCCTGTTCGACCGTTGTCGTGAGGTGTTCCGGGATGTCCTGGGGGGCCTCGAGACCTTCCTGCTGCGCCACGCCCACAACGTTACCGGGGTCGCCTGCCCCTCGTTAATCGGGACGGCAGGGGGTCCGGAACGGGTGTGACGGCTGGAGTAGGTGGCGATGATCCGATGGGAGAGGGAGCGGCGGCGGAGGAGGACGGTGGGCGGGGGCGTGGCTCTCGCCGGGGGAGTGGTCTGTGTGTGTCTGGCCGGGGGCGGGTGCTCCTGGCAGGGGGCCGCCGTGCAGGGGGCGGGCGGCGCCGGCGGCGATCCGGTGGCCGTGCTGCACCGGGCCGCCGACCGGCTGGTGGCCGCCGGGAGCGCCAAGGCGCGTACGGCGATGGAGATGGCCAGCGGCGGGACACGGGTGACCATCCGCGGCGAGGGTGTCTACGACTTCGAGGGACGGCTCGGGCGGCTGAAGGTACGGCTGCCGCAGGACCCGGCGGGGTCGAGTGAGCACCGGCCGATCACCGAGCTGCTCGCACCCGGTGCCCTGTACATGAAGAACCGGGGGGCCGGTGTGCCCGACGACAAGTGGGTGCGGGTGGAGACCGCCTCACTGTCCGACGGGAACATGGTGACCGGCGGCGCGACGGACCCGTTCGCGGCCGCCGAGGTGCTGCTGGGGACGCGGACGGCGACGTACGTGGGGCGGACGGAACTCGCGGGGACACCGGTACGGCACTACCGGGGGACCGCCGATCTCGCCCGGGCGGCGCGGGACGCGTCGGACGGCAACAGGAAGGCGCTGGCCGCGGCGGCCGAGGGGTTCGCCACCGTCGAGGTGCCGTTCGACGCCTACCTCGACGACGAGGGCCGGATCCGCAAGATCCGGCACCGCTTCAGCTTCGCCAATGGACGGGACGAGGGCACCGTGGCCGTCACCTCGACGACGCTGCTCTACGATTTCGGCGCCGCCGTCCGCGTACGGCTGCCGGAGGATCAGGACATCTACGCCGGCAGGATCGCCGCGGAGCCGGGGGACACCGGGGACACCGGGGACACCGGGGACACCGCGGACGCCGGGGGGTCCGCGGGGCCGGGGGAGCCCGGCGGGGGCGGCTCCGGCGCGGGGGCGGGCGGCAAGGACTAGCCCTTCCGTGCCATGCGCGGTGCGTAGGCCGCTCCCTACTCTAGGAAGTCGGTGTCGGCAGAGACGAGGTGACGCGCGTGGCCCCGGTCGGCGGTACGACGGTTCAGGACCACGTGGCCCTCGCCGAGATCGAGCTGTGCGGCGAGCTGATCATCGCGGCGTCGGCCGCCCGGGAGCGGCTCAGTCTCGAGAGCATCGACGAAGTGCTGCGGGTGACCGAGGAGCGACGGGCCGGGGCCGGGCAGTAGGAGACAGACGGCAGGGGAGCGCCTCACCGGTCATCGGCCGACGGTCACCGGTCGGTGGTCATCGGCCGGCGGCCATCGATCGGTGGTCATCGGCCGGCGGTCGCCCGGTCGACGGCCCGTCGGCTTCTGGTCAGGTGCGCAGCAGGCGGGCGATCGCCTTCGTCGCCTCCTCCACCTTCGCGTCGATCTCTGCGCCGCCCTTGACGGCCGCGTCGGCGACGCAGTGGCGCAGGTGCTCCTCCAGGAGTTGCAGGGCGAAGGACTGCAGAGCCTTGGTGGAGGCGGACACCTGCGTGAGTATGTCGATGCAGTAGACGTCCTCGTCGACCATCCGCTGCAGGCCGCGGACCTGGCCCTCGATGCGGCGCAGGCGCTTGAGGTGCTCGTCCTTCTGCTTGTGGTACCCGTGGATGCCGCGGTCGTGGTCGGTCACGACCTCGGTCGTCTCCACCGCGTCCGCGGTGCCGGCGGGGGAGGGCGCACCTGCGCCGGCCTCTGTGGTCGTCATCGCGTCCTCCTGTTGTGGGGCAGAGCGGGTACTGGCGGCATTGCGGACATTGCGAGCAGAGTGGGCAACCGTTCGGGGTAGATAGCGGACATATACCCCTGCCGGGTATATGGTAACGAACTTTGCGGGGTAGAGGGGCCCTGACGGTGTCCCGGCGTCGCCCGCCTGCTCATCACTGTGCCTGATGGGCGACACTGGGGGACGGCCCGTTAGCAGTGGCCGGTTGATGCGCCTAGCATCAGCCTGACCGAAACCGATGCACCCCGAGGACCCCACGTGCGCTTTCGTCTAACCCCCAGGGAGACGAGCTTCTACGACATGTTCGCCGCCTCGGCGGACAACATCGTCACGGGCTCCAAGCTCCTGATGGAACTGCTCGGGGCGGACGCATCCGCCCGGGCCGAGATCGCAGAGCGTATGCGGGCCGCCGAACACGCGGGTGACGACGCCACGCACGCGATCTTCCACCAGTTGAACTCCTCGTTCATCACGCCGTTCGACCGCGAGGACATCTACAACCTCGCGTCGTCCCTCGACGACATCATGGACTTCATGGAGGAGGCCGTCGACCTGGTCGTCCTCTACAACATCGAGGACCTGCCCAAGGGCGTCGACCAGCAGATCGAGGTACTGGCGCGGGCCGCCGAGCTGACCGCCGAAGCCATGCCGAACCTGCGCACCATGGACAACCTCACCGAGTACTGGATCGAGGTCAACCGGCTGGAGAACCAGGCCGACCAGGTCCACCGCAAGCTGCTCGCCCACCTCTTCAACGGCACGTACGAGGCCATCGAGGTGCTCAAGCTGAAGCAGATCGTGGACGTTCTGGAAGAGGCGGCAGACGCCTTCGAGCACGTGGCGAACACGGTGGAGACCATCGCGGTCAAGGAGTCCTGACCCCTCCATGGACACCTTCGCACTGGTCGTGACCATCGGGGTCGCGCTCTTCTTCACGTACACCAACGGTTTCCACGACTCGGCGAACGCGATCGCGACGTCCGTCTCGACGCGCGCGCTGACGCCCCGTGCGGCGCTCGCGATGGCCGCCGTCATGAACCTCGCCGGCGCGTTCATGGGGTCCGGGGTCGCCAAGACCGTCAGCGAGGGGGTGATCGAGACTCCCGAGGGTTCGAAGGGGATGGGCATCCTCTTCGCGGCGCTCGTGGGCGCGATCGTCTGGAACCTCATCACCTGGTACTTCGGTCTGCCCTCCTCGTCCTCGCACGCGCTGTTCGGCGGCATGGTCGGCGCGGCGCTGGCCGGGAGTACGACCGTGTACTGGGACGGGGTCGTCGACAAGATCGTCATCCCCATGTTCCTGTCGCCGGTGATCGGTCTGCTCGCCGGGTATCTGGTGATGACCGCGATCATGTGGATCTTCCGGCGGGCCAATCCGCACAAGGCCAAGCGGGGCTTCCGCATCGCGCAGACGGTGTCGGCGGCGGGCATGGCGCTGGGGCACGGTCTCCAGGACGCGCAGAAGACCATGGGCATCGTGGTGATGGCGCTGGTAATCGCCGATGTCGAGGACTACGGCGACCCCATTCCGGTGTGGGTGAAGATCGCCTGCGCGCTGATGCTGTCCGCGGGGACGTACGCGGGTGGCTGGCGCATCATGCGGACGCTGGGGCGGAAGATCATCGAACTGGATCCGCCGCAGGGGTTCGCCGCGGAGACCACGGGCGCCTCGATCATGTTCGGGTCGGCGTTCCTGTTCCACGCGCCGATCTCGACGACGCACGTCATCACGTCGTCGATCATGGGCGTGGGGGCGACGAAGCGGGTGAACGCCGTGCGGTGGGGGGTCGCGCGGAACATCATCATGGGATGGTTCATCACCATGCCGGCGGCCGCGGTGGTGGCCGCGGTGTCGTTCTGGATCGTGAATCTGGCGTTTCTGTAGCGGTGCCCTGCGTGGGGGGCGGGCCGGGGGTGGGTCGCGCTGCCCGGCGCTGACGGGGTGCCGCCGCGCCCACCCGTGCCGCCCCAGCGGCACGACTGCCCGCAGCTACGTGTGGAGCTAAGAGGGCCCGCCCCCGGTGAACGGGGGCGGGCCCTTGTGCTCCTCGCGGTGGCACCGCCATGCAGCACCGCGAGGGGATCGGGTTCGGGCCTAGCCGAAGCGGCCCGAGATGTAGTCCTCCGTGGCCTGGACCGACGGGTTGGAGAAGATGCGCTCCGTCTCGTCGATCTCGATCAGCTTGCCGGGCTGGCCGACCGCCGCCAGGTTGAAGAACGCCGTACGGTCCGAGACGCGCGCCGCCTGCTGCATGTTGTGCGTCACGATGACGATCGTGAAGCGCTCCTTCAGCTCGCCGATCAGGTCCTCGATGGCGAGGGTGGAGATCGGGTCCAGGGCGGAGCAGGGCTCGTCCATGAGCAGGACGTTCGGCTCGACCGCGATCGCGCGGGCGATGCACAGGCGCTGCTGCTGACCGCCGGAGAGGCCGGAGCCCGGCTTGTTCAGGCGGTCCTTCACCTCGTTCCAGAGGTTGGCGCCGCGCAGGGACTTCTCGACGACGTCGTCCAGTTCGGACTTCTTGAACTTGCCGTTGAGCTTCAGGCCGGCGGCGACGTTGTCGTACACCGACATGGTCGGGAACGGGTTCGGCCGCTGGAAGACCATGCCGACCTCGCGCCGCACGGCCACCGGGTCGATGCCCGCGCCGTACAGGTTCTCGTCGTCGAGCATGACCTTGCCCTCGACCCGGCCGCCCGGCGTGACCTCGTGCATGCGGTTGAGCGTGCGCAGGAACGTGGACTTGCCGCAGCCGGAGGGGCCGATGAAGGCCGTCACCGAGCGGGGTTCGACGGTCATCGAGATGTCCTCGATGGCCAGGAAGGAGCTGTAGTAGGCGTTGAGGCCGCTGACATCTATGCGCTTGGCCATGGAAATCACTGCTTCTTTCGGGTCGCTGACTGTCTTCGCCTTGGCCGCGTCAGCGGCCGGCCGTGCGGCTGGTCCGCATAGATGTCACTTCGGGGCCTTCCAGCGGGCGATGCCACGGGCCAGAAGGTTGAGGATCATGATGAACGCGATGAGCGTCAGGGCCGCGGCCCAGGCGCGGTCGTACGCCGCGCCGGAGCCGGCGCTGTTGGAGTACTGCAGATAGATGTACATCGGCAGCGATTCCTGCGCGTCCTGGAACGGGTTCGCGTTGATGTAGTCCGTGCCCCAGACCAGCAGCAGCACGGGGGCCGTCTCGCCGGTGATGCGGGCGACGGCCAGCATGACGCCGGTGGTGATGCCGCCGATCGACGTCGGCAGGACCACCTTCAGGATCGTGCGCCACTTCGGCACGCCGAGCGCCAGGGACGCCTCGCGCAGCTCGTTCGGGACGAGCTTGAGCATCTCCTCGGTGGACCGGACGACCACCGGGATCATCAGGATCGCCAGGGCCAGCGAACCGGCGAAGCCGGACGGGCCCATGTCCAGCATCAGGATCCAGGTACTGAGAATGAACAGACCGGCGACGATCGACGGGATGCCCGTCATGACGTCGACGAAGAAGGTGACGGCCTTGGCGAGCTTGCCGCGCCCGTACTCGACCAGGTAGATCGCGGTCAGCACGCCGACGGGCACGGAGATCACCGCGGCGATGCCGACCTGCTCCAGGGTGCCGAGGATGGCGTGGTAGATCCCGCCGCCCACCTCGGCGTCGGCGACGACACCCATCGAGTGGGTGAGGAAGTAGCCGTCGAGGACCTTCACGCCGCGCTTGACGGTCGCCCAGACCAGGGAGGCCAGCGGGACCACGGCCACGATGAACGCGACCCAGACCATGCTGGTCGCCACCCGGTCCTTGGCCTGCCGCCCGCCCTCGACGCGCGCCGAGATGCCGTAGGTGCCCAGGACGAAGAGGACCGCGGCGATCAGAGCCCACTGGATGCTGCTGTTCAGCCCGGCCGCGGCGCTGATGCCCAGCCCGGCGGCGATCGAGCCGGCGGCGACCGCCCAGAGGAACCACTTGGGCAGCGTGGCGCCGCGCAGCGAGCTGCGGCCGGCGGGGGTAAGGGTTGCGTTGCTCATGCGTTGGCCCCCGAGTACTCCTTGCGGCGGGCGATGATCATCCGGGCCGCGCCGTTGACCAGCAGGGTGATGACGAAGAGGACGAGACCGGAGGCGATCAGCGCGTCACGGCCCATCTCGCTCGCCTCGTTGAACTTGCTGGCGATGTTCTGGGCGAAGGTGCCGCCGCCCGTGTCGAGCAGGCTGAGGTTGATCTCGAAGCTGGAGGAGAGCACCATCGCCACGGCCATCGTCTCGCCGAGCGCGCGGCCGAGGCCCAGCATCGAGGCGGAGATGACGCCGGAGCGGCCGAAGGGCAGCACCGACATGCGGATGACCTCCCAGCGCGTGGCGCCGAGGGCCAGTGCGGCCTCCTCGTGCATGCGCGGGACCTGCCGGAAGACCTCACGGCTGACGTTGGTGATGATCGGCAGGATCATGATCGCGAGCAGGATGCCCACGGTGAACAGCGAGCGCGGCGCGCCGTCGTTCCATTCGAAGACGCCGGTCCAGCCGAGGTAGTCGTCCAGCCAGCCGAAGAGCCCCTCCATGTGCGGCACGAGGACGAGTGCGCCCCACAGGCCGTAGACGATCGAGGGCACGGCGGCGAGCAGGTCGATCACGTACCCGATCAGGCCGCCCAGCTTGCGCGGCGCGTAGTGCGTGATGAACAGCGCGATGCCCACCGCGATCGGGACCGCGACGGCCATGGCGATGACCGACGACACGATGGTGCCGAAGGCCAGGACCGCGATGCCGAACTCCGGCGGCATGCCGGTCGGGTTCCACTCGAGGTAGGTGAAGAAGTTGGCCTCGTTCTTGCTGATGGCGATCGAGGCGCGGTAGGTGAGGAAGGCCGCGATGGCGGCCATGATGACCAGCACGAGGATGCCGGACCCGCGGGAGAGCGCGAGGAAGATCCGGTCGCCGGGGCGGGTGGCGCCGCGTGCGGCGCGACTGGTCCCGCCCCCGGGGGGCTGGTGTGGTACGGGGGCTGGTGCCGGCTTCTGGGGATCAGTGGTTATGTCCATCGGGTTTCTCCGGTCTGCGGAGCCGTCGTGCGGGACGGCTCGGGCGGAGCCGTCCGTCTCGGGGGCTCCTGGCGGCGGTGCACCGGACGGTGCGGTCCGGCCCCCGTGCGGAGGCCGGACCGCACTCGGGTCAGCTCAGGCCCGAGATGGTCTCGCGGACCTTGGTGATGATCTCGGCGGGCATCGGGGCGTAGCCGGCGTCCTTCAGCAGGCCCTGGCCGTCCTCCGAGGCGATGTAGTTCAGGAAGGACTTGGCGGCGGGCAGGCTCTCCGCCTTGTTGCCCTTGTCGCAGACGATTTCGTACGTCACGAGGACGAGCGGGTAGGCGCCGTCGGCCTCCGGCGTGTAGTCCAGCTCCAGCGCGAGGTCCTTGCCGGTGCCGACGACCTTGGCCGCGCCGATGGCGGCGGTGGCGTTGTCGACGGTGGCCTTGACCGGCTCGGCCGCCTCGGTCTTGATGTCGACGGTCTTCACGCCGCCCTTGGCGTACGACAGCTCGAAGTACGAGATGGCGCCCGAGGTCTGCTTCACCTGCTGGGCGAGACCGGAGGAGCCCTGTGCGGACTGGCCGCCCTTGGCCTCCCAGGACTTGCCGCCCTCGTACTTCCAGTCCTGGGGCGCGGCGGCCTTCAGGTACTTGGTGAAGTTGTCCGTGGTGCCGGACTCGTCCGAGCGGTGGAAGGCCTGGATCTTGAGGTCGGGCAGCTCCGCCTCGGGGTTGAGCTTGGCGATCGCCTCGTCGTTCCAGTTCGTGATCTTGCTGTCGAAGATCTGGGCGAGCGTCGGGGCGTCCAGGACGAGCGTGTCGACGCCGGGGACGTTGAAGCCCACGGCGATCGGGCCGCCGACCATCGGCAGGTCGATGGCCTGGCCGTCCTTGCAGACTTCCTTGGACTTCGCGATCTCGTCGGGCTTCAGCGCCGAGTCCGAGCCGGCGAAGGCGGTCTGGCCCTGGAGGAACGCGGTGATGCCCGCGCCGGAACCGGTCGGGTTGTAGTTGAGCTGTACGTCCTTGCAGGCGGCGGCGTACTGCGCGACCCAGGCGTCGATCGCGTTCTTCTGGGCGGAGGAGCCGGAGGCCTGGATCTGGCCCTTGGCGTCGTCGCAGTTGATGTTGCTGTTGGCGGCGGGGCTGGCGTCACCGCCGTTGGTGTTGCCGCCGGTGTCGTCGGAGCCGCACGCCGTGAGGGCCAGGGCGCCGGAGACGGCGAGAGCACCGAGAGCGAGGGCCCGCCGGTTCATGCGCTGAAGCTTCACTGAGGGAGTTCCTTCCAGGAGCCGCCGTCCTGAATCCGGCGGCGTGCGAGGAGTGGCGATGAAGACGATGAAGACGATGGAAGCGATGGAAGCGATTGATCAAGACTGGGTGATACGGACGCTTTTTCGAGGTGCGACCCGTATCGCGTAAGGCCGAAAGTAGGCAGAACAGGTGAAGGCGCCAATGGGCGTAAATGAACGCGGGGTGAACCCCTGTGGTCGGTGCGGTGAGGTCACGGAACGCTTACGTCAAGGACACGGAGAGGTCCCGGGCGGGTGCGCCGCGAGCAGGGCGTCGACGAGGGGCCGGTCCAGGGGGCGGGTGAGGCGGGCGCGCGCGGCCGCGGGCTCCAGCCACAGGATGCGGTCGACCTCGTCGGACGGCCTGAAAGCGCCGGTGGTGGCCGCCGCCGCCCAGTACCGGACCTCCTTGGGGCGGCCGTTCGCGACGTAGCGCACGGTGGGCAGCTCGGCGCCCGGCACGGCGGCGTACCCCGTCTCCTCGGCGACCTCGCGCAGGGCGCCCGCGAGCGGGTCCTCGCCGGGGCGCAGCTTGCCCTTCGGGTGCGACCAGTCGTCGTACCTCGGACGGTGGACGAGGCAGAGCTCCAGGCCGCCGGGGCGGGGAGCGCTGCGCCACAGGACGCAGCCCGCCGCGTGGACGGTGGAGGCGGCGGAGGCGGTGGCGTCGTCCTCGGCGGGGCTCACGGTGCGCTCGCGCCTCCTGTCCTGCGGCGGGCCTGCGGCGTCGTCCTGCGGCGCGGCGGCTACGGCAGCCTGATGGGTTCCTTGCGCCAGCTGTGCTGGAACGCGTACCTCGCCGCCTCCACCTCATGCCGCTGGTCGGCGTGGAGCACGCCGAGCGCGTACGCCGTCGCCGGGGCGATGCGCGGCGTACGGGCGGCCTGGGCCGCGGCGGCGGCGGCCTCCGAGGCGTCGCGGTGACGGTTCAGGGCCTCGTCGGCGGCCAGGAGGCGCACGTCCCCATCAGGTCTCCCGGCGTCATCGGCGCCTGCCGTGTGCTCCGTGTGCTCCGTGTGCTCCGTGTGCTCCGCGGGTTCGGTGCGATCGACGGGTTCGACGGGTTCGGCGGTCAGTACTTCGAGCGCGTACCGGTGCAGGCGCAGCAGCAGGCGGACCTGGTGCCACGGGGCGTCCTGTGGGTGCGGTACCGGGTCCGGGGAGAGGCCGTGGATCAGCGCCTCCGCGTTGTACGGGTTTCCCGCGGTGACGAGGGGGAGTGAGGCCACGGCGTCCGTGAGGCGGTCCTCGGCGGCGGCTGCCAGGGGGCGGAGGCCGAGGGGCGGGGTGGCGGGCGAGGCGGTGGCGGGGCCGGTGCTCCTCAGTGGCACCTCGCTGGCCAGTAAGGCGACCTTGTCGGCGACCGCGTGGAAGCGGCTGCTGCCCAGCGCCTGGAGGGCGGTGGAGTGCGCCCGAGTGCGGGCCAGGGTCAACTGGCGGTCGAGCAGGGCGCCCGCCTTGGCCGCGCCCACGGTGAGGTTGCCGCGGTCCGGGGGCGCCGGTCGGGTGGCGGGCACGGTGACGGACACGGGGGCGGCGGTGCGGCCCGCAGGCTGCTGGGCCGGGAAGGCCGACGAGCCCGACAGCCGGTGCAGCGCCTGGAGCAGCCGTTCCAGACGGGATGCGTACGCGTGTTCGATAGCCAGTGTGCCGGACAGCCAGGCCAGCTCGGGGCGCAGGCCCTCCGCCCAGTCGGGGTCCAGCAGCGGCTGGAAGGTGTGCAGGGTGGCGCTGAGGCGCCGGGCCGCCCGGCGCAGGGCACGGGCCGCGTCGACGTGGCCGACGGACGGGGCGGCGCGGTCCGAGCCGTGCGCGCCGGCGCCCGCCCCTGCCCCCACACCCGCCCCTGCGCCCGAGCCCGACTCCCGGTGCAGGCGCAGGGCGCGGAGGAACTCCGTGGCCTGGGCGCGCAGATAACTGGCGAGAGTGTCCCCGTCCGTGGGTGCCGGCGGCCGGGCGGTCGCCGTGGGATGGTCCGTCGGTTCAAGGTGTCGCTGTGCCACGCCGGCGCCTCCGGGCGTCTATGAGCATCTCCTGGACGTTGCGCAGGGGCTGGCCGTCCGCGTCCGTCGCGTGCCGGGTCCACTCACCGTCCGGGCCGAGGTGCCAGGAGGCGGTGCCGTCGGACATGCCGGTCTCCAGCATCCGGTTGAGGGCCGCCCGGTGGGACGGGTCGGTGACCCGGACCAAGGCCTCTATCCGGCGGTCGAGGTTCCGGTGCATCATGTCGGCGCTGCCGAACCAGACCTCCGGCTCGCCGCCGTTGCCGTAGGCGAAGACGCGCGAGTGTTCGAGGAAGCGGCCGAGGACCGAACGGACCCGGATGTTCTCCGACAGGCCCGTCACCCCCGGGCGCAGCGCGCAGATGCCGCGCACCCACACGTCGACCGGGACACCGGCCTGGGACGCGCGGTAGCAGGCGTCGATCACGGCCTCGTCGACCATCGAGTTGACCTTGATGCGGACGTAGGCGGGGCGGCCGGCGCGGTGGTGCTGGATCTCCTTGTGGATCCGCGACACCAGGCCGTCGCGCAGGGACTTGGGCGCGACGAGGAGGCGGCGGTAGGTCTCGCGGCGCGAGTAGCCGGAGAGGCGGTTGAACAGGTCGGAGAGGTCGGCGCCGACCTGCGGGTCCGCGGTGAGCAGGCCCAGGTCCTCGTAGAGGCGGGCCGTCTTCGGGTGGTAGTTGCCCGTGCCGACGTGGCTGTAGCGGCGCAGCGTCTCGCCCTCCTGGCGGACGACGAGCGACAGCTTGCAGTGGGTCTTCAGGCCGACCAGCCCGTAGACGACGTGGCAGCCGGACTCCTCCAGCTTGCGGGCCCACTTGATGTTCGCGTGCTCGTCGAAGCGGGCCTTGATCTCGACCAGTACGAGGACCTGCTTGCCGGACTCGGCCGCGTCGATGAGCGCGTCGACTATCGGGGAGTCGCCGGACGTCCGGTACAGCGTCTGCTTGATCGCGAGGACGTCGGGGTCGGCGGCGGCCTGCTCCAGGAAGGCCTGCACGGAGGTCGAGAAGGAGTCGTACGGGTGGTGGAGGAGTACGTCGCGGCTGCGGACGGCCGCGAAGATGTCCGGCGCGGACGCGGACTCGACCTCGGCCAGGTCACGGTGGGTGCCGGCGACGAACTTCGGGTACTTCAGCTCGGGTCGGTCGAGTCCGGCGATGCGGAAGAGGCCGGTGAGGTCGAGGGGGCCGGGGAGCGGGTAGACCTCGGCCTCGCCGATCTTCAGCTCGCGTACGAGGAGGTCCAGGACCTCCCGGTCGACGGACTCCTCGACCTCCAGGCGTACGGGCGGGCCGAAGCGGCGCCGCATGAGCTCCTTCTCGAGTGCCTGGAGGAGGTTCTCCGCGTCGTCCTCCTCGACCTCCAGGTCCTCGTTGCGAGTGAGGCGGAAGGCGTGGTGCTCCAGGACCTCCATGCCGGGGAACAGCTCTTCGAGGTGGGCGGCGATGACGTCCTCGATGGGGACGTAGCGGCCCGGGGCGGCTTCCAGGAACCGGGAGAGCAGCGGGGGGACCTTGACCCGCGCGAAGTGCCGGTGGCCGGTGACCGGGTTGCGGACGACGACCGCGAGGTTGAGGGAGAGGCCCGAGATGTACGGGAAGGGGTGGGCCGGGTCGACCGCGAGGGGGGTGAGGACCGGGAAGATCTGGTGCCGGAAGAGAGTGAAGAGGCGGGCCTGCTCCTTCTCCGCCAGTTCGCTCCAGCGGACCAGGTGGACGCCCTCCTCGGCGAGGGCCGGCAGGACGTCCTCGTGGAAGCAGGCGGCGTGCCGGGCCATCAGCTCGCGGGAGCGGGCCCAGATCATCTCCAGGACCTCACGGGGCTGGAGGCCGGAGGCGGAGCGGGTGGCGACGCCGGTCGCGATACGGCGCTTGAGGCCGGCGACGCGCACCATGAAGAACTCGTCCAGGTTGCTGGCGAAGATCGCGAGGAAGTTGGCCCGCTCGAGGAGCGGCGTGTTCGGATCCTCGGCGAGTTCGAGCACGCGCTCGTTGAAGGCGAGCCAGCTGCGTTCGCGGTCCAGGAAGCGGCCCTGCGGGAGCTGGGCGCCGCCGGCCTGGGACTCCTCCGACTCCTCGTACGCGTCGAGGTCGGCGTCGATGTCGGGTTCCAGGTCGGAGACCGTGGCGGCCACCGTGTGCGGGCGGTGCGCGGCGATGGAGCCCACGGAGGGCTGCGTGTGCTGGACCTCTGCCTTGGTGTTCGGCTGCCTCATGAACCCATTCTTCCGCGCCACGCGCAGGACAGGCGCGTCGGAAGGCGCGGAATGCTCTGCTCCGGGTGGCACGGTCGGTTCCATTCGGTGAGCGTCGCAAGGCTGTCTGAATCGTTGGTTACGAGGACATGACGTGTGGGCTAGCGGCGGGCCTCCGGCGATGGTGTCCGCGGATGCCTCCGACGGCGTCCTGTGCGGGTGCGGTGTGCGTCCGCGCCGGGCAACGGGACGACGCCCGCGCGCCCGGCAACGGCGCGTAGTGCCCGTATGCCCGTGCGAGGCGACCGGGCGTCGTGACCTCGTCCTCGCCCGGGATTTCCGCCTGCGATCGTGTGAACCGATCGGCCTGGCTCGTGCGATGAGGAGACGTGAGCGAAACGAGAAGCGACGGTGAGCTGCTGCGGGCCGTCGCCGCGGATGCCGACCGGCGCGCCTTCGAGGAGCTGTACCGCCGGTACGCCCCCTGGCTGACCGCCCGCATGCGCGGCCGCTGCGCCGACGCCGGTGTCGTCGACGACGTCGTACAGGAGACCTTCCTCGCGGTGTGGCGCGGCAGTGCGCGCTACCGGGAGGAAGGCGACGTGGCGGGGTGGCTGTGGCGGATCGGGTCCCGGCGGCTGGTGGACGTGCTGCGCGGCGACGGGGCGCGGGGCCGGCTGCGGCAGGCACTGGCGCGGCTGAGGCACCGGGACGAGGTCTCCGCCGAGGAACGCGTGCTCGCAGGTGTCGAGCACGGAGACCTCGCCGGCGCGCTCGTCCGGCTCTCCCCGGAGCTGCGCGCGGTGCTCCAGGCCACCGTCGTCGACGGGCTGACCACCCGTGAGGCGGCCGTCCTGCTCGGCATCCCGCCGGGCACGGTCAAGACGCGGGCGATGCGCGCCCGCCGGCAGCTGCGGGAGGCGCTGGCATGAGTATCGAGGACAGCCGTCGCCGGAACACCTGGCACGTGGACGAGGACGACCTGCGGGCCTACGCCCGGGGTGAGCTGGCGGCGCCCGTACTGTGGTCCGCCGACGCCCATCTGACCGCCTGCGCGCACTGCCGCGGCGTCCTCGCCGAGGTGAGTGACCGAGCGGCTCTGGACATCGGCTGGGAACGGCTCGACGCCGAACTGGACGCGCCCCGGCCGGGCCGGCTCGAGGGGCTGCTGCTGCGGTGCGGCGTCGGTGACGCGACCGCGCGGCTGCTCGCGGCCACCCCCGTACTGCGCCGGTCCTGGCTCGGCGCGGTCGTCGCCGTGCTGCTGACGACCTTCGCCGTCGCCTTCACGGCGGGCGCCGTGCACACGCCCACCCTGTTCCTCGCCTTCGCGCCGCTGCTGCCGTTGGCCGGGGTGGCGCTCGCCTACGGGCCCGCGCTGGACCCGACGTACGAGATGGCGGTCGTCTCGCCGATGCACGGCTTCCGGCTGCTGATGATCCGTACGGTCGCCGTGCTGGCCGTCGCGCTCGGGGTGAACGGACTGGCGACCCTCGCCCTGCCGGGGTACGGGCTGCGCGCCCTGGCCTGGCTGCTGCCCGGGCTCGCCCTCACCGCGACCGGGCTCGCGCTGACGCCCCGGCTGGGCCCGGTGCTCGCGCCGTCCGCCGTCGCGGGGGCGTGGGTGGCCGTGCTGCTGACCGCGGACGCGGCGCGCGCGGTCGAGGACGGTCCACTGGCACCGTTCACCGCGGCCGGGCAGGGCGTGTCCGGGCTGGTGGCCGTACTGGGCGCCGGGCTGCTGTTCCTGTTCCGCGACCGGTTCGACGGCGCCGTCCGCCCGCGGGGCGCCGCGTGAGCCCCGCCTCCCTGCGCACCTCCTCCGTGCGCAGGGCCTCCTTGCTCACCTCGTCCTTGCTCGCCCGCTCCTTACTCACCTTCCTTCCCGATCGTCCGCCTCCTGCTCGTGTCACTCCTGCTCGTCACCTCCTTCCTGCTCGTCGTCCCCTTCCCGTACGGGAGTACCGCCGTATGAACCCCCCCACTGTTTCCGCCTCCGGGCTCGGCCTTCACTACGGCCGTACCCGCGCCCTCGACGACGTGTCACTGCGGCTGGCCCCGGGCGTCACCGGCCTGCTCGGGCCCAACGGGGCCGGCAAGACCTCGCTGTTGCGGGTGCTCGCCACCGCCGTGCCCGCAGACCGGGGGGCCTTCACCGTGCTCGGGCACGACCCGGCGACCTCGCGGGGGCGGCAGGAGGTGCGGCGACGACTCGGTTACCTGCCGCAGACACCCGGCTTCCACCCGGACTTCACCGCCTTCGAGTTCGTCGACTATGTCGCGATCCTGAAGGAGCTGACAGACCGCGGCGCCCGCCACCGCGAGGTGCGGCGGGTGCTCGGCGAGGTCGACCTGCAAGACGTACGCGGGCGCAGGATCAAGAAGCTGTCCGGGGGCATGCGGCAGCGGGTCGCGCTCGCGGCCGCGTTGGTCGGTGACCCCGGTTTCCTGGTCCTCGACGAGCCGACCGTCGGGCTGGACCCGGAACAGCGGATGCGGTTCCGGGAGCTGATCGCCGGGGCGGGGGAAGAACGCACGGTCCTGCTCTCCACCCATCAGACCGAGGACGTCGCGATGCTCTGCCACCGGGTCGTCGTCATGGCCGCCGGGGCCGTGCGGTTCGACGGCACCCCGGCCGAGCTGACCGCGCGGGCCGCCGGGCGCGTGTGGAGCAGTAGGGAGAAGGACCCGGGCGCGAAGGCCGGGTGGCGCACCGGGACCGGGTCCTTCCGGAACGTGGGCGACCCGCCCGCCGGAGCGGATCTGGTCGCCCCCACCCTCGAAGACGGCTACCTGCTCGCCCTCGACGGCGCCGACGCGGAGGTGGCCGCGTGAGCGCCGGCACGGTACCGACGACGACCCCGCCCGCCGTCATGGAGACCGAACAGCGCGGCAGTGCGCGCGCCGTGCTCGCCCTGGCCCTGCTCGAGGCGCGCAGGCTGCTGCTGCGCGTCCCCGTCGTCATCGCCTTCGTGGCGTACGCCGCGTGGATCGTCTGGCGTACGCGGAGCTCCTGGGACGGTCATCCGGCGTTGCAGGACGTCGACCGCGCCACTCAGAGCATGCCGATGCTCGTCGGCCTGGCCGTCCTGCTGTGCGCGAACTTCGCGGCCCTGCGCTCCGAGCGGCACGGCACCGAGCACCACTTCGCGGTGCTGGTGCTGCCGCCCTGGCGCCGTACGGTCGCCCACGCGCTGTCCGTCGTACCGGCCACTGTGCTCGTCGCGGTGTGCGTGGCCGGGCAGTTCGCCCGGGAGGCCTCCAAGCCGGGCGCGATCGGTCACGGTTCGCCGGCCGAGCTGCTCGTCGGGCCGCTGACGGTGCTGCTGTTCGGGACGCTCGGCGTGCTGCTGGCCCGGGTGGTGCGGTCGGCGCTCGCCGCGCCGCTGGTGGTCGTCCTGCTGCTGTTCACGCTCGTCCTCGGCACGGCGCCGGGCGGTGCGAGCGGCCTGTCGTGGCTGGCACCTGTCGTCGCCGAGATCAGCTCCAACACCCTGCCCTCCGACCTGCTGGGGCGGCCCGCCGCCTGGCACGCCCTGTACCTGGCGGGCGCGGCCCTGTGCGCGGCCTTCCTCGCCGTGCTCCTCGCCGGCGGGCGGAACCCGGCCGTCCGTGCGGGCCTCGTCCTGACTCTCGCGCTGGCGGTGACGGGCGGTGTGCTGCAGGCCCGGGGCGCGGCACCGTCGGCGGAGCTGACCGCGGCCCGCGAGCGCGCCTCGGTGCGACCCGAGCTGACCTGCGTCGAGCACGGCCGCTCGTCGTACTGCGCCTTCCCCGAGTGGGGGCCCCGCACCGGGGCCTGGGCCGGGGTCGTCGACCGGGTCCAGGCCCTGGCGGGCGGATCGGCGCACGAGCGGCGGCTCGTCGTACGGCAGCGGATCGACGCCCGGTACGGGATGGAAGGTGACGCCGCGATCCCCGGGCTGACCGAGGCCGATCAGGTGACGGTGGGTACCGCGTGGGGCGGCAACCGGCTGCCCGAGTTCTCCAGTGCCGTCGCAGCCGTGCTGGTCGCGGGGACGGAGGACGCGGGGAGCGAGATCTGCGACGGGCGGATGGTCACCCTCATGTGGCTCTCCCTGAGCTGGCAGGACGACCCGATGGCCGCCATGCGCCGGGTCCGGCTCGACGACAGCGTGAAGGGCTCCGCCGTCGTCCTGTCGCCCACCGACCCTCTTTCCATGACGGAGGGACAGACGGACGTCGTACGGCGTCTGCTGGAGGAGCCGCGACCCGGTGTCGGGGACCTGGTGAAGGCGCACTGGGCCGAGCTGACGTCGCCGGGCGTCACGACCGCCCGGGCCGCCGAGCTGCTGGGCGTGGCCGGGCCGGGGAAGGCGGACTCGTGCGAGTGATGACACTCGCCCTGGCCGTCCCCGTCTGGCGCACGCTGCCGTGGCGGGCGCCGGCCGCCGCCGGGGCTGTCGGGTTGCTGCTCGCGGCCACACCGGTTGTCGTCGGCGCGGAGCCGAGCCCCTGGGAGACGCTGACCCTGTTACGGGGGACCGCGCTGATCGGTGCGCTCGGCCTGGCCTTCCTGCTGGACGACCCGGCCCGGCACCTCACCGCTGCGGTCCCGGTCCGGCGCCCGCTGCGGCAGGCGCTGCGGGTCGCCCTGGTCGCCCCACTCGCCGCGCTGTGGTGGACGGCCGTACTGCTGCTCGTCCCCTCGGCGTCCCGTCCCCCGGCCGGGGGCGTCACCCTGGAGGCGGCGGCGCTGGGCATGCTCGCCCTCGCCGGTGCGGCGGCGGTGGTACGGCTGACGGACGAGGCGTGTCCGGGGCCGCCCATCGCGGCGACGCTGCTGCTCACGGCCGTGCTCGCGCCCCTGCTCATGCCGGAGAGCTGGGCGTTGTTCGTGCCGCCCGACGATCCGCGGTGGCCGTTGGCGCACGATCGGTGGGCGATGCTGCTGGGGGCGGCGGCCGTGGTGTGGGGGGCGTGCGGACCGGAGCCCGTGGGACGCCGTGGAACGCGGGGGGCCGGCGGACCGGCCTGACGTGCGGGGCCCTCACGCGCGGGGACCGGTGGGCCGGTCCGGTGTGCAGGGCCCTCGTGCGCGGGGGCCGGCTGGCCGGTCCGGCGTGCGGGGCCTCACGTCTCCGTGCGGTACATCAGGTCCGTCTCGTGGGTGACGAAGCCCAGGCGTTCGTAGACGGACACCGCCGCCGTGTTGTCGGCGTCGACGTACAGCATCGCCGTGGGCAGTCCCCGCTCCGCCAGGTGCCGCAGGCCGATGGTGGTCAGGGCCTTGCCCAGGCCGCCGCCCTGGGCGTCGGGGCGGATGCCGAGGACGTACACCTCACCGAGCCGCTCCTCGGCGTGCACCTTGGTCCAGTGGAAGCCGATCAGCTCGCCGTCCCGCTCGGCCAGGAAGAACCCCGCCGGGTCGAACCATGCCTCGGCCTTCCGGTCGTCGAGGTCCCGCTGAGTGAGGGCGCCCTGCTCGGGATGGTGGGCGAAGGCGGCGGTGTTCACCGCGAGCCAGGCCGCGTCGTCCCGCCCCGGCACGAAGGTGCGGACGGTCACGCCCTCGGGCAGTCGGGGTTCGGGCAGGTCCAGGTCGGTCAACGGTCGCCGCAGCTGCCGCAGTTCCCGGAAGAGGGTCAGGCCGAGGACCTGGGCGAGATGCCGGGCGGCGGAGTGGCCGCCGTGCGCCCAGAGCCGCAGCCGCTTGCCGGATGCGGCGAGCAGCGCGGAGCCCAGCGCACGCCCGTGGCCGTGTCCCCGGCAGGAAGGGTGGACGACCAGTTCGGCGGCGGGCGGCTCCACCGGGTCGGTGTCCTCCAGCTGGGCGTAACCGACGAGTTCGCCGCCGTCCAGGGTGAGCAGCAGGTGCGCGATGCCCTCCCGCGCCGGGCCGCGCAGTTGGAGCCGTCCCTGTTCGGAGACGGCCTGCTGCCCGTCGTTGCGAGCGGCCTCGGTGAGCAGGGCGAGGACGGCTTCGCTCTGCTCCGGGGTGAGTTCGGCGAGGGTCTCGATCGAGCGGGGGCGGCCGGGCCGCACGGTGTCGTCGCTGGTCATGCATACGAGGTTAAGGGGCGGGCGCGGCAAAGCGGCGGCAGTGCGGGAGGAGGAAGCCAAACCAGGATGTAACCCGGATCCCCCTGTCGCGCTACGCGCGTTGACTCTAGGCTGCTGCGCCGGCGGGCCGTCTCCTCAGCGGCTCGCGTCACGCACACCCACAGGGGGGCGCATGCCAGCCACAGCACAGTCGCACGAATCGCGCCGCAGACGCCGTACGAACCGTCTCCTCGCCGTCGCCGCCACGGTCGTCACCGCCGGGGCGCTCGCGGCCGCGGCCCTGCCGGCGTCGGCGAACGCGGGCGAGAGCCACCGGGGCCACGGCGGTCACGGCGACCACGGCGGTCACGGGAATGGCCACGGCCATGGCCGTTACCAGGACGTCCAGCTCCTCTCCTTCAACGACCTGCACGGCAACCTGGAACCGCCGACCGGCTCCTCCGGCCGGGTCGCCGAGCTCCAGCCGGACGGCACGACGAAGACGATCGACGCGGGCGGCGTCGAGTACCTCGCCACTCACCTGCGCGAGGCCCGTGAGGACAACCGCTACTCCATCACCGCCGCCGGCGGCGACATGGTCGGCGCGTCCCCGCTCCTGTCCGGCCTCTTCCACGACGAGCCGACCATCGAGGCGCTGAACGCGCTCGGCCTGGACGTGACGAGCGTCGGCAACCACGAGTTCGACGAGGGCGCGGCGGAGCTCGGCCGCCTCCAGGACGGCGGCTGCCACCCCACCGAGGGCTGCTACACGGACAAGGAGTTCAAGGGCGCCGACTTCCCGTACCTGGCGGCGAACGTCCTGGACGAGAAGTCCGGCAGGCCCGTCCTGAAGCCGTACTGGGTGTGGAAGCAGAAGGGCGTCAAGGTCGGCTTCATCGGCGTGACCCTGGAGGGCACCCCGGACATCGTCTCGGCGGAGGGCGTCAAGGGCCTCTCCTTCAAGGACGAGGTCGAGACGATCAACAAGTACGCCAAGGTGCTCCAGCGCCAGGGCGTGAAGTCGATCGTGGCCCTGGTCCACGAGGGCGGCTTCCCGGCCTCGTCCTCCTACAACTACGACTGCGACTCCCCGGGCGCCGGCGACGGCATCTCCGGCCCGATCGCCGACATCGCCAAGAACGTCACACCCCAGGTCGACGCGCTGGTCACCGGCCACACCCACGCGGCGTACGCCTGCACGATCCCCGACCCGTCGGGCAACCCCCGCACGGTCACGTCGGCCGCGTCCTTCGGCCGCCTCTACACGGACACGACGCTGACGTACGACCGTCGGACCGGCGACATCGCCCGTACGGCCGTGAAGTCGGCGAACCACGTCGTGACGCGGGACGTCCCGAAGGCACCGGACATGACCCGGCTGATCGACCGGTGGAACACCCTCGCCGCCCCGATCGGCAACCGCCCCGTCGGCTACATCTCCGGCGACATCGACCGGGACGGGACCGAGTCCCCGCTCGGCGACCTGATCGCCGACGCGCAACTCGCGTACGGCAGGACCCAGGACCCGGAGACCGACCTGGCCCTGATGAACCCGGGCGGCATCCGCGCCCCGCTGACGTACGCGTCCACGGGCAGCGAGGGCGACGGCGTCGTCACCTTCGCCGAGGGCTTCACGGTCCAGCCCTTCGCCAACACGGTGAACCTGAAGGACTACACGGGCGCCCAGCTGATCCAGGTGCTGAAGGAGCAGGTCAGCGGCCCGAACGAGGCGGCCCCGAAGATCCTTCAGGTCTCCGCAGGCCTGACCTACACCCTGGACCTGACGAAGACGGGCGCGGACCGCGTCGTCACGGACTCCGTCCGCCTGGACGGCGCCCCCGTCGACCCGGCGGCCACCTACCGCGTCGCGTCGAACAGCTTCCTCGCGGGCGGCGGCGACGGCTTCACCACGCTGGGCGAGGGCGCGAACGAACTCGTCGGCGCGGACGACCTGGCGGCGCTGGAGCAGTATCTGACGGCCAACTCGTCGGCGACCGCCCCGATCGCCCCGCCGGCGGCCGACCGGATCACGGTCGTCCAGTAACGACCACCGACCGCGGGGAGGGCCCCGGTGCACGTCCGGCGGGCGGCCGTACGAGGCCGACGTGCCGACGTGTACCGGGCCCCTCCGGGGCTCGGTGTGCGCGGTGACCGTGCCGTGGCGTCGGTGTACTTGCTCCAAAGCGAGTACGTATGGCGTCCGATGTTCACGGTGCGCTCTTATGAGCGGGGTGTGAACGAATCCGCCGTATCGTCCTCGTATGTGGGTGGAGGGGGGTGTCGCCGGCCGGCTAGAAGGGTTCAGCGGCCCGTAGGAGGGCTTGCGGAAGGTAGGGGGATTCGACGCGGATGTCCCAGCCGCGGCGGCGGGCGTGGCAGGCCAGGGCGAGGACGTGGAGGTTGACGGAAGAATCCGGGTCGTCCGCGCGGTCCGCGACCTGGTAGTAGGCGCGGTGCGCTTCGAGCGCGTCGGCCAGGGCCAGGTTGAAGCTCTCCGCGTCGCCTTCCACGAGCTGCGACAGCAGCACGGCCGGCGGTACGACGAAGTCCAGGCCCTGGTCCTTGGCCTGCACGCCCCGTTGCACCGCCCGCCGCGTGGCCGGTTCGGGATCGGTGCCCTTCAGGTAGGCGTGGAGGGCTTCGCGGTACGCGCCGAAGACGGAGCCGTCCGGGCGGACGAAGTCAGGGCTGGTGAGGACCAGGGGGGCAAGGTCCTCGCGTGCGCCGGTGATCAGGGCGAAGGTGGTGGCCGTCAGCCAGATACCGGATCTGGCCTTCTCCTTCCGCTCGGCCGGGTAGCGCAGCGTGCGGCCGTCGATGGTGACCTCGACCTGGGTGCCCGGCTCCGCCATGGCGATGCGGAGCCGGGCCGCTCCCGCCTGCGAGGCCAGCCGAAGGTGCGAGAGGTGGGCGGCCGTGACTCCGTCGGGGTTCCCCGCGCGCCACTTGAAGAGGCGGGCCTGGTCCTCTGTGACGTGGTCGAGCCGCCAGACGTCGCAGGTCACTCCGTTGCCGGGAGTGAACGCCTTCCGAATGCGTTCCTCGTACATGGCCTCGAGCCGCGGGCTCACCGTCCGGTCGAGGGCCGGCCGCTCCACCACCAGCGGGCCCGCGGCGAGCTCGGCCACCGCGTCCGGCCGCCGGTCCCGGCCGAACCCCGAGACCCGGGGGCCCCGGGTCTCGAAACCGGTGACCAGCGCGTGCGGGAGGTAGTCGGTCCGGACGGCGGGCGTCCAGCCCAGGGTCCGGTACGCGAGTGCGGCGAGGGCCAGGGGGACGAGCGGGAGAAGGCTGCTGGGGGAGGCCGCTCCGCCGTGCAGGTCCGCGTGCCTGACCAGGAGGTCGGCCAGCGCGGCATCGAAGGCGTCCCGGTCCTCGGCGGCCAGCGCGCGCAGCGTTCGCAGCGCCACACCGTCCGGCCGCTCCATGAGCGGCGCGCCCGTCTCCTCGGCGCGGGCACGGACGCGGTCCAGAGCCGCGTCGACGGCGGCGAGCTTGGCCCGCGCGCTCGGCGGGTACTCCTCGTCGTCGCCGGTGTCGTCCAGGACCACGGCCGTCAGACCTGCGGCGAGCTCGTGACCGGGCGTTCCCGGCGCCTGCGCGGTGAACTTCTGCCGGGCGAAGTAGAAGGCCTCGCCGTGCCACTTGGCCTTGTCCCTGAGGACCGACAGGCACAGCGCGTCGGTCCACTCCCCGGGCGTGACGCTCTCCGCGGGGCCGTCCGCGCCCGGGTCGTAGCTCATGCCGAAGTTCACGTACTCCAGGAAGACCTGGAAGCTGCTGTGCGGGTGGTAGGCCGCGTAGGCGACGGCGCCGGCCGCGGCCTCGGACGCGTCCTTCAGCGCGGCCTTCGCCTCCGCGGTGTCGAGGTCGGGTGTCTCGACGGAGAGGGAACCCAGGTAGTCGAGGAACTCCTCCGAGATCGACTGCCATTCGTAGGTGGTCATCCGGTCGGCCCTCGACATGGACCGCACCTGCCCCCCGATACGGCTCACGAAGTCCTCGCGCGCCGCCGACACGGCGCGCTCCCCCACCTGGTGACGCTCTATCCGCACGGCCCCGCTCCTTGATCGGTTCCGGAGCAGCCTATGCGCGAGGTCTGACAGCGCGGCGTTCGTGAGCGGATGCGCTCGGGGCCCGCGCTGCGGCGATCAGCGGCTCGGCACCCCCTAGCCCTGCGCCGGGTTGCGCTCCAGCTTGCGCCGTTCCCGGCGGTTGGGGTGGCGGATGACCACTCCTCCCGTGCCCCCGGACCCGGCGAGCCGGATCAGTGGGGTCCCCGGGAGCCGGTCGGGCGTGGTCTTGTCCGTCAGGCCGCCGAAGGCGGGATCCATGCCACTGGTGTCCGCGGCCCAGCCGTCGGGGATGACGATCGTGACACCGGACATCTCCCCGTACGCCTCCACCGTGACCTCCGTGAGGCGGCACTCGACCCGGGTGAAGTCGACCTTCACACCCCCCAGGCCTCCGTGCGCGATCACGTGCCCGGGAACCTCCCAGCGCCCGGGGCCCCGAGACGCGCCGTGCAGGCCGCCCTTGAGGACCAGCGGCGGCTGACCGGCGGCGGTATCGGACCTCGGCAAGTCGGCGGTCAGGACGGCCAACTCGGCGTGGGTCTTGGAGTTCAGCGCCTGCTCCAGGCGTGTGTCCAGCTCTTCGAAGTCGATTCGCCCCTCGGCTGCCGCATCGCGCAGCTGCTCCACCACTGCTTCCCGGTCGTCGTGAGAGGCACGGAGTTCCCCTGGCGGACCAGGGCGCGGAGAAGGAGCCGGAGGCTGTGCAGTCATGGCCACAGGATAGGCAGCCGGTGAACCGGGCGGACAGAGCCCGTAGGTCTCGAACAGACCGGAGTACGACGAGGGTTGCCGTACCCCGGCGGCCCGGGTCAGGCGCCCGGAGCGAGGCGGCCGGAACGGATGGCGGCGACGACACCGCCGTCCACGAGCAGGTCGTTGCCGGTGATGAAGGTGGCGCCGGGGCCGAGCAGGAAGGCGGCGGCCTCGGCGATGTCGTCGGGGGTGCCCACCCGGCCGGTGCCCGACGCGGAGATCATCGCGCGCATCGCCCGGCCGCTGTCCCCGTCGAGTTCCCGCTGTCCCATGGGAGTGGCGATCACGCCGGGGCTGATGCAGTTGATCCGGGCCCCCCGCTCGCCCCAGGAGGAGCAGGCGGCCTGGACCCGCAGCCGGTTGCCGTACTTGGCGAACCCGTAGGTACCCCGTCCCAGAACCTCCGGATCGGCGAAGGGCAGGTCCAGCAACTCGTCGGCGGGCGTGTGGGCGAGGGCCTGCTCCTGCTCCGCGCTCAGCGGGGCGGACAGCATGTGACCGGCCATGCTGGAGATCACGACGCCCGCCCCGCCGGGCGCGACGACCCGCTCGAACACCTCCAGGACCAACGCCGTCCCGAGCAGGTCCACCTTCAGGACGGCGTCGGCCGGTGCCTGTACGGGCGACAGGCCCGCGGTGTGCACGACCTGGGTCACGGGGCCGAGCTGCGCCGCAGCGTCCGCGAGAGCGGTCACCGAGGACCTCGACGAGACGTCGACGGGCCGCGTGACGACGTCGTGTCCCTGTCCGCGCAGGAGATCCGCCACGGCGGCGAGCGTCTTCTCGTCGAAGTCCGCGAGCAGCAGCTTGTTGCCCGAGCCCTGACGCCGGGCGATGGCCTGCCCCATGCCGCCCACACCGATGACGACGACCACGTTCGTGCCCATGGGCACCTCCATTAACGTAACGATACGGCTCGTAACTAAAAAGTCCTCTCGTAGGATAGGCGGCTATGGATGAGGTGCGGCGGCCTGGACGGCCCCGGGACGCGGCCACGGACCGGGCGATCCTTCGGGCGGCACGGGACGTCCTCCTGCGCGACGGCTACGCCGGACTGTCGATGGAGAAGGTCGCCGCCGCGGCGGGAGTCGGCAAACCCACGCTCTACCGGCGCTGGTCCTCCAGAGTCGCCCTCGTCGGCGATGTCGTATGGCACAGCTTCCACGCCGCCGTGCCCGGCATCGGCCGGCCCGGTCCGCAGGCCGGCGACGGTGCCACTCAGCAGCTGACGACCTGGTTCCGCGCCTACGCCTCATCGGCCGGCGACCCCCGCCACGCCGCCATGATCCTCGCGCTGACCGCTGCCGCCGCCGAGAGCCCGCACGACGCCGAAAGCCTCTACCGGCACCACACCCGCCCGCAGTACGAGGCCATCGTGGACTGCCTGCGGTCGGGAGTGGAGAGCGGCGAATTCCGCGCGGACGCGGACCTCGAAGCCGTCGCCGACGCCCTCATCGGTTCCGTCCTCTACCAACTCCTCACCCGCACCGGCGACGCCGCACCCCAACGGGCCGAGCACCTGCTCGACGTCCTGCTGGCCGGGCTGCGCCCCGTCACCCGCGACCAGCCTGGACGCGCTCCCCGCGACTGACCGCGACGCGGAGTACGTCCTCCAGGGACTCCGTCGCCCTGGTCAGCGCGAACCGCACCGCCCGCTCACCGGCCTTCCGGTCGGCCAGCACCGCCCTGGCACCCGCGAGCACCTGCTCGCCCGACTCCAACTGGGCTTCCTCGATGTCGTCCGCGAGCCGGGAGAGCAGGCTGCGGCCGTTGTCGGTGCTCAGGTAGCAGGGATTGCCTTCGGGGGTGGTCCAGGGGAGGAGGCGGAGTGGGGAGGCGTCCATGAGGTCTGTCCCTTCGGTGCTGTGGCCAGGGTGGATCACTGTTCGTGCCTCGATCGTCACTGGCTGCGCGTACGCTGCGGAAGAGGCTGGCCATTGCCTGGCCGGCGGACAATGGGGAGGGCAGGCATGGACGAACACCCGCTCGACGAAAGGCGGTCGAGGCGCGCCGAGCTGGGTGGGACGCTCCGGATACTCCGCGAGAAGGCGGGCAAGTCGCTTGGCCAGTTGGCCGAGGAGACCTCGTACGACAAGAGCTACCTGTACCGCTTGGAGAAGGGCGAACGGCTCTCCAAGCGGGCGGTCATGGAAGACCTGGACAGGTATCACGGCACCGGTGACCTGTTGGTCCGCTTGTGGCGGGACGCGCGCCAGGAGGTCATCAAGGACAAGTACAAGGACTTCATGGAACTGGAGTCGACGGCACGGGTGATGTGGCTGTTCCAGCTCCGAGTACCGGGCCTGCTCCAGACCGAGGCCTACGCGCGGACGGTGTTGTCGGGGTCGTCCGGAGCCCAGACAACGGCAGGCAACAGCGAGGCGGTCGAGGAGCAGGTCGCCTTGCGCCTGGGGCGGCAGGAGTTGCTGCACCGCCGACCTGCGCCGAGTATCCGGGTGATCCTGGACGAAGGGGCGTTGCGGCGGCCGGTTCCCGACATGATGGTGTGGAGGGGCCAGCTCTCGCATCTGGTGGACACAGCGGCTCTGCCGTCGGTCGCGCTCCAGGTGCTGCCCTACACGGCAGGTGTACACGACCTCATGGACAGCCACCTCTGGCTTCTGTGGCAACGAATTGGCGACCCTGTTGCCTACGTGGAAGGCAATGGCTTCGGCGAGTTGATCGACGATCCGGACAAGGTCCACTCCTTTCGCTTGTCCTACGATCTGGTCAGGGACGCGGCTCTGACCCCGGTGGAGTCGGTGGCGTTCATCAAGAGCCTTCTGGAGGAGCGCAGACCATGAACCGACTGCCTGACCTCACTACCGCCACGTGGCGCAAGTCCTCCTACAGCGACGGGGGAGGCACGAACTGCGTCGAGGTCGCCGACGGCTACGCCGACCTCGTTCCCGTGCGAGACAGCAAGGTGCCGGACGGTCGGGTGCTGGTGTTCGGTGCGAGCCCGTGGGGGTCCTTCCTGATGGGGATCAAGCGTGACGACCGTCAGTGAGTGCCCTGTCCTTGTCCGGCATCCGTGATGTGAGGCGAGTCGTCCCACTGCTGCCGCCGGACGCGGAGGCCGCCGCCGTGCTGCGGGAGTGGGCCGACCGAGCGGACTCGCTGCTGGACGTTTCCGCACTCGACCTCTCCGACGCCGATCTGTCAGGTCTGGACCTCGCGATGGGGCTCCTCTGCGAGACCGTCCTGCGAGACGCCAAGCTCGTCGGCACCGATCTCCACCGGGCGCGTCTGGAAGGCGCGGTGCTTGATCGGGCCGATCTCTCCAGCGCGTGGCTGGCCAAGGCCGAGTTGGACGAGGCCTCCCTGCGCGGCGCCGTCCTGGACGGGGCGAACCTGGGAAGTTCCGGCCTCTACGAGGTCGATGCCCGGTCCGCCCGCTTCACGTCGGCCAACTTCAACGGCGCTTCCCTGGTCGGAACCAGGCTGGAGGGCGCCGACCTGTCCCGTTCGTCGGTGAGGGAGACGTCCTTCAAGGCGGTGATCGACGAGCACACGGTCGTGACCGGGCTCTCGGGCACGCTCTTCGGCCCCGCGGTCATCGACCGGGCAGGCGCGCGGCGCCCAATCGACGGGTTCGACCTCGAGCGATGGCTGAACGGCCGGGGTGCCAAGGTGCGCGTGCTCGTCCCGCGTCTGACGTCGCGGGGCCGACGGGGTCAAGCGGGCGGCGTGCCGTAGGCACCTTCGGGTGAAGGGAGAGACGGACGGCGGCTTCCTGGCTGTAACGTCGCTATGGTGGGGTCATGGCAGAGAACACGACCATTCAGGTGTCACGCCAGGCCCGCGACCACCTCGCGCAGGTCGCCAAGGAGCGGGGCATGACCCTCGGCCAGTTGGTCGAGCAGTTGGCCTCGGAGCAGCCGACGGCGGAGCAGATCGCGGAGCGGGTGGCGGCCACGCGCACGGTGCTGCGTGAACGGCTGGGCTGCACACTCAGCGACGAGGAGTTCGAGAGCGGGCCGAACGTGCTGGCCAACATCTACGCGATGGCGGCGGACAAGACCCGGACCCTCGGGGAGCAAGCCGCGTGATCATTCTCGACGTGGGCGCGGCCCTGGCGCTCGCCCATGGCCACGAGGCCCTCCATCGCCTCGCCGACAACGTCGCCCACACGCCGGGTGACTGGCTGCACCTCCCGGCGCTGTGCCTCATGAAGGCCGAGGAGAGCGAGGCGAACGTCGGAGGCGCGCTGATGGCGCTTCCGGGCCTGCACGTCGATCCGCTCGGTCAGGTCGCGGCCATCACTGTCGGCGGGATGGTGCGGGACGGCTGGGGTGGTGCGGATACGTGTCACGCGCTCTACGTGGCGACGCCACACCTGGACTCGGGGGGCATGTCGATCATCCTGACCGGGCAGGAGGATCTCTACCCACCGGGCTTCCTCACCGTCGACATCGACGCTCCCGGCATGCTCGGCTACCACTGACCCCCGTCGGCCGCGTCCACCTCCGGCGGCGGTACCGGCGCCCCCGGCAGCCGTACGGTCGCCACCGTTCCGCCACCGCTGTCCTCGGCCGCCCGAGTCAGACTCACGGTGCCTCCCGCCTGCTGCACGGTCCGCGCCACGATGGACAGGCCGAGGCCCGAGCCGGGCAGGGCGCGTGCGCTCGGGGAGCGCCAGAAGCGGTCGAAGACGTGGGGGAGTTCGTCGGTGGGGATGCCGGGGCCGTGGTCGCGGACGGTGAGGACGCCGTCGGCCAGGCGTACGTCGACGGTGCCGGAGTCCGGGCTGAACTTCACCGCGTTGTCCAGGACGTTGACGACCGCGCGCTCCAGGGCGGCCGGTTCCGCCCGTACGTACCAGGGCCGCACGTCCGCCGTGATCGTCAGCTCCGGACCGCGCAGGCGGGCGCGGCGCAGGGCGGACTCGACGACGTCGTGCCAGGCGAGGATGCGGGTGCGGCCCGCGTGGCCGGTGTCGGGGCGGGACAGCTCCTGGAGGTCGCCGATCAGCGCCGCCAGCTCCGTCATCTGCGCCTTGACCGAGG
Source organism: Streptomyces marokkonensis (assembly GCF_039539045.1). Lineage (NCBI taxonomy): Bacteria > Bacillati > Actinomycetota > Actinomycetes > Kitasatosporales > Streptomycetaceae > Streptomyces > Streptomyces marokkonensis. The sequence goes on along the minus strand of NZ_BAABCQ010000051.1, from coordinate 12,183 downwards.
CGAGCAGTGCCTTGCGGTCCGCCTCCGGGATCGGGCGGCCGGTCTCCTCGCTGCGGGTGAGGAGTTCGATGTTGGTGCGCAGGGAGGTGAGCGGGGTCCGCAGCTCGTGGCCGGCGTCGGCGATGAGCTGCTGTTGCAGGTCGCGGGAGCTGGCCAGGGACGAGGTCATGCTGTTGAAGGAGCGGGAGAGGCGGGCGATCTCGTCCTCGCTCTCGTCCTCCACGGGGATGCGGACGGTGAGGTCCTCGGTGCGGGCGACGTGTTCGACGGCCCGGGTCAGTTCGTCGACGGGGCGTAGGCCGGTGCGGGCCACCCACAGGCCGGCGGCGCCCGCGCCGACGACTCCGGCGCCGGCGACGAAGACGAGCACCAGCGCGAGGTTGTTGAGGGAGCTGTTCACCTCGCTCAGCGGCCGTGCGGCGGAGACGGCGACGCCCCGCAGATCCGACACGGTGTAGGTGAAGACCCGGTACTGGGTGCCGTCGGACCCCGTGGCGTCGTGCAGCGCGCTGGTGGACTCACCCTCCGCCACGGCGTGGTCGGCGTCGGTGAGCGGGACCTCCTCCGTGCCGATGACGAGGCAGCTACCGCCGGTACGGTCCACGAGCTGTACGGACGAGCCGAAGGGGTTCTGTTCGTGTGTGGCAGGGTCGTGCGCGCACTGGAACGTGCGTAGGTCGAGGTACTTGCTCACCTGCTGCACGTCCATGCGGTTGGCCTTCAGTGCCTCGTCCAGCGAGCTCACCAGCACGCTCTTCACCACGAACCAGCACGCCACCGCCGCCGCCGCCACCGCGAACGCCACCGCCCCCGCCACCAGCAGCGACAGCCGCGCCCGGATGGGCAGCGCGCGGACGCGGCGTACCGGGCTCCTCACTCCGCGCCGCCCTGCCGCAGGACGTAGCCGACGCCGCGGACCGTGTGGACGAGGCGCGGCTCGCCGGCCGCCTCGGTCTTGCGGCGCAGGTACATGACGTACACGTCGAGGGAGTTGGACGACGGCTCGAAGTCGAAGCCCCAGACCGCCTTGAGGATCTGCTCCCGGGTGAGGACCTGGCGCGGGTGCGCCATGAACATCTCCAGGAGGGTGAACTCCGTACGGGTCAGCTCCACCGGCCGCGCGCCCCGCGTGACCTCCCGCGTCCCCAGGTCCATGGTCAGGTCGGCGAAGGTGAGGGTGTCGTCGTCCTCGGTGGTGGCGGCGACGGACGCCGCGTAGGTGCTGCGGCGCAGCAGCGCGCGGATACGGGCGAACAGCTCGTCCAGCTCGAAGGGCTTGACCAGGTAGTCGTCGGCGCCGGCGTCCAGGCCGGTCACCCGGTCGCCGACCGTGTCGCGGGCCGTCAGCATCAGGATCGGGGTCATGTCCCCCGCGCCGCGGATCCGGCGGGCGGCGGTCAGACCGTCCATGCGGGGCATCTGGATGTCGAGGACGACCAGGTCGGGCCGGTAGGCGGCCGCCTTCTCCAGGGCGTCGGCGCCGTCGACGGCGACCTCCGTGCCGTACCCCTCGAAGGCGAGGCTGCGCTGGAGTGCCTCGCGGACCGCCGGCTCGTCGTCGACGATCAGGATGCGCTGGGTGTCACGGTCGCCGTCTGCGGGGCTCATGGGCTCGGGGTCCTCGGGTGGGATGGGATACGGGCTGCCAACGCCTTCAGCGTCGCACGTCGGGTCGCACGTCGGGTCGCGCGTCGGGTCGTACGTTCTCGTACCCGCTTCGTGCCTGCTCAGCTGCTGGCGCCGGCTCGCAGGGCGGGCAGGTCGGCCTTGACGGTGTTGATCGGGATGGCGAAGCCGAGGCCGACGCTGCCCGCACCGGCGGAGGACTCGGCGGACGAGTACATCGCGGAGTTGACGCCGATGATGTTGCCGTTCATGTCGATCAGCGCGCCGCCGGAGTTGCCCGGGTTGAGGGACGCGTCGGTCTGGATCGCCTTGTACGTCGTCGTGGACGAGCCGGTGTCGCCGTTGAACTCCTGGCCACCGAACTCGAACGGCCAGTCACCGCCCTGCCGCTGCTGTTGCTGCTGCCGGCCCTCGTCCGTCGAGACGGTCACGTCACGGTCCAGGGCCGAGACGATGCCGCTGGTCACGGTGCCGGTCAGGCCCTCCGGGGAGCCGATCGCCACGACCTGGTCACCGACCCCGACGCCGTCGGAGTCGCCGAGCGTCGCGGCCGTCAGGCCGGAGGCGTCGTCCAGCTTGATCAGCGCGAGGTCCTTGCTGCTGTCGGTGCCGACGACCTGGGCGGTGTACTGCTTGCCGTCGCTGGTCCTCACCTTGACGGACGACGCCCCGGAGACGACGTGGTTGTTCGTGATGATCTCGCCGTCGTCGGTGATGATCACGCCGGAGCCGGTGGAGGAGCCGGCGTTCGAGGTGGCGCTGATCTCGACGATGCTCGGGCTGACCGCCTCGGCGACCCCGGCGACCGTGCCCTTCTGACTCGAGGGCACCACGTTGGCGCTGGTGGTGCCGGAGGCGACGGTGTCGCTGCCGGTCAGCTCCTGGATGCCGTACGCGGTGCCACCGCCGACGGCCGCCGCGACGATCGCCACGGCCGCGAGCAGGGCGGCGGGGCCGCGCCGGACCGTGCGCCTCTTGCGCGGCTGCTCGGGCCGACCGTCCTGGAAGGGGGCGGCGGGCGGCTGGGCCGGCGGGGGCGGCCACTCGGGGTTGACGGGAGAGGAGGCGTGCCGGGTGGTCCCCTGATACGGGTTCGCGTGCTCGTACTCGCCGCTGTGGCGGAGGCTCTCGGTCATGTTCATGAGCTTCCCGCCCTCGTATGAGAGCGGCCTGAGTGCTGTCTGAGAAGCCCGGCAGAACCTCGTATGCCCGATATAAAGCCGTGTCGGGGGAGGGAGAGGGCGCTACTCGCAGCCGCAGGACTGGCGCAGCACCAGCCGGGACGGGAACACCTTCAGCCGCTCGCGCCGGGAGCCCGCCACCCGCAGGCCGTCGTCCAGGACCAGGTCCACGGCGGCCCGTGCCATCGCCGACCGGTCCGAGGCGACCGTCGTCAGCGGCGGGTCGGCCAGTGCGGCTTCCTTGATGTCGTCGAAGCCGGCCACCGCCAGCTGGCCGGGGACGTCGATGCGTAGCTCGCGCGCCGCGCGCAGCAGGCCGATCGCCTGGTCGTCGGTGGAGCAGAAGATCGCCGGCGGGCGCTGCGGGCCGGCGAGGAGCTCCAGCCCCACGCGGTACGCGTCGTAGCGGTTGTACGGTGCCTCGAAGAGCCGGCCCTCGGTCGGCAGCCCGGCCTCCTTCATCGCGCGCTTCCAGCCCTCGACGTGGTCGGAGACCGGGTCGCCGACGGACGGGGTCTCCGCGGTGCCGCCCATGCAGGCGACGTACTCGTACCCGTGCTCCAGCAGGTGACGTACGGCGAGCTGGGCGCCGCCCAGGTCGTCGGTGACGACGGCGACGTCGTCGATGGCCTCGGGTCGCTCGTGCAGCAGCACGACCCGGGCGTCCCAGACGTCGATCTCGGCGGCGGCCATGTCGTTCAGCGCGTGGCTGACCAGGATCAGGCCGGAGACGCGCATGCCGAGGAAGGCGCGCAGGTAGTGGACCTCGCGCTCACCGACGTAGTCGGAGTTGCCGACGAGCACCATCTTTCCGCGCTCGGAGGCGGCCCACTCGACCGCGTGTGCCATCTCCGCGAAGAAGGGCTGGCGGGCGTCCGGCACGATCAGGCCTATGAGGTCCGTGCGCCGCGACGCCATCGCCTGGGCGACGCGATCCGGCCGGTACCCCAGTTCCTTGATCGCGGCGAGTACACGCTCGCGCGTGGCCGGGGCGACCGGCCGGGGTCCGTTGTTGATGACATAGCTGACGACGGCGGTGGAAGTCCCCGCCAGTCGCGCTACGTCATCCCGAGTCACCTTGGCCACGCGCGGAGTCTACGCGGATGGATCCGCCCTGGGCAGGGCGTATCACACCTTGGTCGACGTCGCTTCCACCGTGCTGTCCGGCCGGGGGCCGGCCTGGGTGTCCGTCCGGGCCGCCCCGGCTCTCGCCTTCGCTTGGGCGTCCTCCGCGGCGCGCCCCGCCTTCTCCGTCTTCTCGGGCTTCTCCGGTGTGACGAAGCGGTAGCCGACGTTGCGGACGGTGCCGATCAGCGACTCGTGCTCGGGGCCGAGCTTGGCGCGCAGCCGCCGTACGTGCACGTCGACGGTGCGGGTGCCGCCGAAGTAGTCGTAGCCCCACACCTCCTGGAGCAGCTGGGCGCGGGTGAAGACCCGGCCCGGGTGCTGGGCGAGGTACTTCAGCAGCTCGAACTCCTTGAACGTCAGGTCCAGGATCCGGCCCTTGAGCTTCGCGGAGTACGTCGCCTCGTCCACCGACAGGTCGCCGTTGCGGATCTCCATGGGGGAGTCGTCGCCGACGATCTGCTGGCGGCCCATGGCCAGCCGCAGCCGGGCCTCGACCTCCGCCGGGCCGGCGGTGTCCAGCAGTACGTCGTCGATTCCCCAGTCGGCGGTGACGGCGGCGAGGCCGCCCTCGGTGACGACGAGGACGAGTGGACAGCTCAGTCCGGTGGACCGCAGCAGCTGGCACAGGCTGCGGATCTGCGGGAGGTCGCGGCGCCCGTCGACGAGTATGACGTCGGCGCCGGGTGTGTCGACGAGGGCGGGGCCCTCCGCCGGAGCGACGCGTACGTTGTGCAGCAGCAGGCCGAGGGCGGGGAGCACCTCCGTCGACGGCTGAAGGGCGTTGGTCAGGAGCAGCAGAGAACTCATCGCGCCCCACCTGCCTGGGTCGTCTTACGGTCGTGCACGTTTCGCTCGCCCATAACGTCTGGTTCCTCCTGGGTCCCTGCGAGGACGTTTACGGCACTGCTTCGTACAGGTGCGGACCCCGTGCCCGTGGGGCCTGCCGCGCATCCGGGAGGTGAACGCTGCGCAACGCTCCCGGAAGCACAAAAGGACCCGGGGGCTACGTTGCCCGAGTCCTCATGCCCAGCAGAATAGCGGACATGAGCAACCGACCGGCGGGTCATGTGGCGCGTCCCACCCTTCGTCCGCATCCCGGGACACCCCGGGGAACGCCGCGCCGCACGCCCTCACGCACCTTCCTGCGCGCCGGTGACGGGGTACGGATCGACGCCGTGTACGAGCCGGGGGTGAGCGGTCGCGACGCCTCTGACCTGGTCTTCGTCGTCGCGCACGGATTCACGGGCGACGCGGATCGCCCGCACGTACGGCGGATCGCGGCGGCGTTCGCGCGCTACGGGGCCGTGGTCACGTTTTCCTTCCGGGGCCATGGCGCGTCCGGGGGAAGGTCCACCGTCGGTGACCGGGAGGTGCTCGACCTGGCGGCTGCGGTCACCTGGGCGCGCGGCTTCGGGCACGCGCGGGTGGTGACCGTCGGCTTCTCCATGGGCGGCTCGGTGGTGCTGCGGCACGCGGCGCTGTACGGCGACCAGGGCGCCGAGAGCGCGGGAGACGGTGGCGACGGCGGTGGCGGCGGTGGCGCCCGCACGGATGCCGTCGTGTCGGTGAGCTCCCCCGCCCGCTGGTACTACCGGGGGACGGCCCCCATGCGCCGGCTGCACTGGCTGGTGATGAGGCCCGCCGGACGCCTGGTGGGCCGCTACGGCATGCGCACCCGTATCCATCACCGGGACTGGGACCCGGTGCCGCTGTCGCCGGTGGAGGCGGCGGGGCGGATCGCTCCGACGCCGCTCCTCGTCGTCCACGGCGACCGGGACGGCTACTTTCCCCTCGACCACCCCCGGATGCTGGCCGAGGCGGCCGGTGACCACGGCGAACTCTGGCTGGAGCCCGGCATGGGCCACGCCGAGCACGCGTCCGACGAGGAGCTGCTGCGCAGGATCGGCGACTGGGCCGTGTCCCGGGCGGGCTAGCCTGGCGGTGTTCACCGCCGGTCGGCACGGACGCCGATCGGCACCGGCGACGAAGGATCCAGATGGCAAAGGTCACGGTGCGCTACTGGGCCGCCGCGAAGGCCGCGGCGGGGGTGGCCGAGGAGCCCTACGAGGCGGCCACGCTCGCCGACGCGCTCGGCTCGGTGCGCGAGCGACACCCCGGCGAACTCACGCGCGTGCTGCTGCGCTGCTCGTTCCTCGTCGACGGCGACCCCGTGGGCACGCGCGGGCACGAGACGATACGGCTGGCCGAGGGCGGCACGGTCGAGGTGCTCCCGCCGTTCGCAGGAGGGTGAGCGATGACCAACCAGCCGCATCAGCCTTATCAGGCTTACCAGCAACACCAGCAGCAACAACATCCGTACGAGGGATACGCAGGGCTCGAGGGGCAGGAGGGACACGCGGGGTACGAAGCCCAGGCGTGGCCCGGACCTCAGGGCCAGCAGACGTATCAGGGTCAGCAGGCGTATCAGGGCCGGCAGGGGTACGAGGAGCCGGACGCCGCCCAGTACACGCAGCAGTGGCAGGGGCAGACCTGGGAGACCCAGGTTCAGCCGCCGGTCTCCGTGGAGGAGACGGCGTATCTGCCGCCTCAGGCGCCTCAGGCGCCGCACGGGTACCAGGAGCCGGCGAGTACGCCGTACGGGACGACCGGCGGCTACGCACCGCAGCCGTACCCGTCCCAGCCGCAGGCCTATGCTCCCCAGCCCCAGCCCCAGCCCCAGCCCCAGCCCCAGCCCCAGCCCCACCAGCCGTACGAGCCTCCCGCCCCCACTCCCGAGTCGGCCCCTGCGCCCTCCGCCCCTGCGCCCTCCGCCGCCACGCCCTCCGACGGGCCCGGCTACGGCCCGGCGACCATCGCCGGGAACACGAGGGTCACCGACGCGCAGCGCGCCCGTGCCGAGGGACGTTCACCGATCATCGACCCGGGGATGCAGCCGGCCGGGCTCACCGCGCTGCTCGGGCTGCTGCTGGCCGGGTCGGCGGCGCTCGGCACGTACGCCCTCCTCGTCCCCCTCGTCGCCCTCCAGGCCGTCACCGCGGCGGGCTGGTTCCGGCTGAACGGCATGTGGCCCGCCCGGCAGGGCATCGCACTGGGCTTCGCGGGGGCGCTGGCCGCCGACGTGGCGATGCTGGTGTCGGACCGCTCCCCGGCGGCGATCCTCGGCACGCTCGGGGTGTGGGTGCTGCTGACCCTCGTACTGCAACTGCGCTCGCACGCCGATCCCGACGAGCGGATGTACGGCCTGATGGCGACCGTCGCCGCGTCGGCGCTGGCCGTCGTCGCGGGCGGGTACCTCGCCGCCGCCGCGGACGCGGTGACGGTCGGTGCGATCGCGGTGGCCGTCGCCGCCGTGGCCCGCGCCCTGCCGTTGCCGACGCCGGCGTCCGTGGTCGTCGCGCTGCTCGCGGCGGGCGGGGCGGGGCTCGCGGTCGGCTCGATGACGGACTTCGGCCCGTCGGGGGCGCTGCTCGGCGCGGGCGCGGCGGTGTGCGCGCTGATCGGCCACCGAGTGGCGGCCTACGACTATCCCTCCCGGTTCGTCCACTTCACGGCGGGTGTCGCGCTGCCTCTCGCGGCCGCGGCACCGGCGGTGTACGTACTCGGCCGGGCACTCGGCTGAGTCACCGCCCGGCCACCGCCCGGCCCACGTACCTCCCTGTCACAGGTGATCCACAAAACTGCGGCGGTCCTCCCGCGTCGCGTTACCCTCGCGCTGGACGGCCGCCGGTCGTCGGGGACCGCCGTCGTCGAACGCCCAGGGTTGGGGAACACCACATGCGTGCATTGCGAATACTGTTGATCGTCGTCGTGATCCTGGGCGGGCTCTTCGCGATCGCGGACCGTGTGGCGGTCAACTTCGCCGAGGGCGAGGCGGCGGACAAGCTGCGCAGTACCGAGAACCTGGCCTCGACGCCGGACGTCTCCATCAACGGCTTCCCCTTCCTCACCCAGGTCGTCGGGGGCGAACTGGACGACGTCGAGATCGGCATCGACGACTACGAGGCGTCCACCGGCAACGGCGGCGAGAACATCCGTATCGACGGTCTGCGCGCGAACATGAAGGGCGTCGAGTTCTCCAGCGACTTCAGCTCCGCCACCGCGGCCACCGCCACCGGCACCGCGACCGTCGGCTACGACGAGCTGCTGAAGGCCGCCAAGTCCGAGCCCACGGAGATCGCGCCCGGCATCACCGCCAAGGTCATCGGCCTCTCCGACGGCGGCAACGGCAAGATCAAGGTCTCTCTCCAGGGCACGGCCTTCGGTGTCGCGCTCCCCGAGCCGGTCGAGGTGCTCAGCTCCGTCACGGTCAAGGACAACGACGTCGAGGTTGTCGCGGACGGCCTGCCGGAGATCGGCGGCAAGCAGCTCGCGGAGTCCCGGATCCGCGCGATCACCGACTTCCAGCAGACCATCGACGAGCTGCCCGGCGGCATTGAGCTGGACAAGGTCGAGGCGGCGAAGGACGGCGTCGAGATCACGGTGAAGGGTTCGAACGTCAGGCTGGCCGGGTAGGACGACGGTCGGCCGACCGGTCGGGCAGAAGGCCGGCGGGCGGAGGGCGGCGGGCGGAGGGCCGGCGGTCGGCGGCCGGCCGGCGGAAGGGCGGCGCGGCGAGGGCCCGGCGTCCGGCAGCGCGGCGCGCGGCGACGGGCCGTTGTCCGGTAGATGAGACGGCACCGTCCGCACCGCAGATGCGGCGGCGGGCGCCCGGGGCCGCGTACCACCCGGCGGCATCCCGACAGGCACTCTGATCCCACACTCCGGACGATCCCGTCTCAGGATGCGACACGCCGGTGACATGGCCCGCCATCCATCCCTACGATCGGGACCTATGCAGCATCAGACGAGCGTCCTCCGGCCGCGGGGTCAGGCGGACCTCACGAAGCGGCGGGCAGTGGACCTGTGCCGCGTTGCCGCCATGCTCTGTCGCACCTTCTGAGCCGGCCGGCGACGCCGCCGACCGTGTCCCCCCTCACCGCCCCGCCCAGGGCACCCGCGCGCCGCCCTGGCACGAGCGCGCACCCCGTCTCACCGCACGCCCCGCCGCCAACTGCCCCGGAGGAGAAGACATGAGCCGCAGCGACGTACTGGTCGAAGCCGACTGGCTGCAGGACCACCTGGACGACCCGGCCATCGCGATCGTCGAGGTGGACGAAGACACGTCCGCCTACGAGAAGAACCACATCAAGAACGCGATCCGGATCGACTGGACCCAGGATCTCCAGGACCCGGTCCGCCGCGACTTCGTCGACCAGGAGGGCTTCGAGAAGCTCCTGTCGGCGAAGGGCATCTCCAACGACCACACCGTGGTCCTCTACGGCGGCAACAACAACTGGTTCGCGTCCTACGCCTACTGGTACTTCAAGCTGTACGGCCACGAGAACGTCAAGCTCCTCGACGGCGGCCGCAAGAAGTGGGAGCTGGACGCCCGCGAGCTGGTCGACGGCACCGACGTGCCCGAGCGCCCCGCGACCGACTACAAGGCAAAGCCGCAGAACACCGCGATCCGCGCCTTCCGCGACGACGTGGTCGCCGCCATCGACGCGCAGAACCTGGTCGACGTCCGCTCGCCCGACGAGTTCTCCGGCAAGCTGCTCGCCCCGGCCCACCTGCCGCAGGAGCAGTCGCAGCGCCCGGGCCACGTCCCGTCCGCCCGCAACATCCCGTGGTCGAAGAACGCCAACGACGACGGCACCTTCAAGTCCGACGACGAGCTCAAGGCGCTCTACGAGGACGAGCGGGTCGACCTGGCGAAGGACACCATCGCCTACTGCCGCATCGGCGAGCGCTCGGCCCTGACCTGGTTCGTCCTGCACGAGCTGCTGGGCGTGGAGAACGTCAAGAACTACGACGGCTCCTGGACCGAGTACGGCTCCCTCGTCGGCGTGCCGATCGAGCTCGGCGCCGCCAAGTAAGCAAGCGGGTGACGCACCCGACCGACCCTTCCCAACCCCTCAGGAGTACGACATGTGCGGAGCGAAGGCCGGCGGCCCCGACGCCTCGACGATCAAGCCCGGTGAGACCACGATCCAGGGCCACGTGACCCGCGGCGGCGAGCCGGTGACGGGCTACGTCCGTCTGCTGGACTCCACCGGCGAGTTCACGGCGGAGGTCCCGACCTCCGCGACGGGTCAGTTCCGCTTCTACGCGGCCGAGGGCACCTGGACCGTCCGGGCACTCGTCCCGGGCGGCAGCGCCGACCGCACGGTCGTCGCCCAGGACGGCGGACTGGCGGAGGTCGCGATCGCCGTCTGACGGCAGACGACGGCAGGCGACGGCAGACGACGGCAGACGACGGCCGCGGGGCCGCACCCACCGGGTTGGACACCTGGGGTGCGGCCCCGCGGCCGTGCCGCTCCTCCGCCCTGCCGGGTGGGGGGCGTGGTGGGTCAGATCAGGTCCTGTCCGTTGCGGCGGGCCTCGGCCCACTCGCGGAAGAAGCCACGGCAGATCACGAACAGGACGATGGCCACGAGCACGGGCCACACCAGGATGTACGCGGTCAGGGCTGCGGTGGTCACGGTGCCTCCTCGGGGGTCACTTGGTGCTGGTTTCGGCGAGGTCGGGACCGGGATCGCCCTCGGAGCCCCCGGGCCGGTCCGGGGCCCGTTCCCCGCCGTCGGCGTCCGGGGCGTCCGGGGCGTCCGCACCGGTGGCAGCCGCCGGGGCGTCGTCGAAGTCGCCGGTGCGCTGCGCGATGACGGCGAAGTCGAAGCCCTCACGCCGGCGCACGGACATGGCCCAGCAGATGATGGTGGACACCGAGTAGGCGACCAGCGAGCCGCACAGCGTGGCGTACTCGTGAAGGGAACCGATGGCGAACGGCGCGGCCACCGCCGTCGCCGCCACACCGACGATCTTCGCCACCCGGATGCCGAAGAACCCGAAGGCCATCAGGCCGAGGACGACGCCGACTCCGATGACCGACAGCACGTCCACGACGATGCCGAAGGCGCCGTCCACGGAGATCCAGCCGAAGCGCACCGGCAGGAACACCGCGAGCGCCACGAGCACCGAGGTGGTGAACGCCCTCCCGGTGACCTTCTCCCAGTAGAAGCTGGCCAGCACCGGGAAGACGAGTGCGCCCCACAGCGCCCCGACGAACACCAGCAGGTCGAGGATGTTCAGTTGCAGGCTGGCAAAAGCCACGGCCGCCGCGGTCGCCACCACCATGGTGACGCGGCCGACGAGCAGCATCGTCTTCGGGTCGGCCTTCTCCTTGCCGGCCACGTTCTGGCCGTAGACATCGGTCATCACGATGGAGGAGAGGGCCGCGAGGTCCGAGTCGGCGGTGGAGGAGAGCGCGCCGATGATCATGACGAAGAACAGGGCCAGGAGCACGGGGGGCAGGTACTCGGCCGCCATCCCGGGGATGATGTTGTTCAGGTCGCCGCCGGTCGGCTCGTAGCCGAGGTAGAGGGCGAGCACGCCGAGCATGCCGACGCCGATGACCATCGCGCCGTATCCGACGGTCGCGGTGATGAAGGTCGGCTTGATCAGGTTTTCCCGCACCGCGAAGAGCCGCTGTGCGATGGTCTGGTTTCCGATCGCGTAGGCGAGCACGGCGGCGATGTACGGGGCGCCCTGCTCCATGAAGGCCACGCTGGAGAAGAAGTTGCCCTGCTGCGCGGTCAGGTTGCTCGCGCCGGTCTCGAAGGCGGCCGGGAAGTCGGCCGCGAAGAAGATGAACGGGACGATGACGGCCACCGCACCGAGCATGGCGACGACCTGCACGAAGTCGGTGAGCACCGAGGCGCGGAAGCCGGACCACAGGGTGTAGAGCAGCACGCCCGCGGCTACGGCGAAGACGCCCTGGGTGAAGTTGAACGGTGACAGCAGCGAGATCAGCACGCCACCGGCGATGAAGTTGGACATCAGGCTGATCAGGCTGCCGACGATGTTCGAGCCGGCGAGCATCAGCTGGCTGGAGCGCCCGTGCCGGACGTACATGACCTCGGCGAGGGTGTGCGCCTTCGGTGCCACGGCACGGATCCGTTTACCGAAGGGATAGATGAAGAGAATCATCAGGGCGCCCCAGAGCCCGTAGTGGATGGGGCCGGAGATTCCGTAGGTATATCCGGATGTCGCGGACGCGTACATCGACGACGCCCAGATCCAGGTCGCCGTCATACTGGCGGCCGAAATGCCGAAACCAATATTGTTGCCGGCGGTCATATAGCCGTCGGCGTTCTCCTCCTTCTTTCCGATGCGGGTCGATATCAGAAAGGTCCCCCCGTAGAAGAAGACCAGTAGACCCACGACTACAAGGCCGCTGAACTGTGCTGTC
>NZ_BAABCQ010000050.1:0-43914 GCF_039539045.1 Streptomyces marokkonensis | reverse complement strand
CGATATGAGCGAGGAAAACGGGGAACTGGTGACGCTTGGCCCGTATGTCTACAGGCCAGGCAGGAACCACTGTCCGTCACCGAGCGACGGAACTCTGACCAGAGGCGGGCTCCCCGTCCCACTCCGGGTGACCGAGCCTGTGCTGCAGCGCTTCCTGGACGTCATGAGCGAGCTGGAGACCGGCCTCGCCGAACGATGGGGCCGGTCCCAGGGGTCCCTGACGTACACCCGGGCGGAGTGACCCGCGCGTCGTGTACGAGGAACAGACTCACCAGCCCATGCCCTACGGCGAAGGCCCGTTCCGCTCGAGCGGGGGCGGCCGGCACCGGGCGCCCGAGAACACCTTCCAACAGAACTTCCAACAGAACTTCCAGCAGACCCTGGTCCCGCCGGAACCCGGCTGGGATCCTGCGGAAGAGCTCGCGTTTCTGCTCCAGGACGCGGTGGAACAGCAGCCCGTCGCCCCTCGCGGGATGACGACGGAAACGTCGGTGACAGCGCCCGTGCCGGGCACGCCGCTGAGCAATCTGCAGGAAATCACGGCGGAACTGCCACCGTTGAGGGAATCCCCCGCCAGTCACCGCAAGGTCCGCAAGCCGAAGGTGAGCCGGCTGCGCGCCGCGAGCCTGCTCATCGCCGCACTCGCCGCGGTCATCGCGGCCTCCGTGAGCCTCTTCGGCGGCATGGTGGCCTACGAGCCACTGCGCCTGGCCGCCGCGACCCGCACCCGCGGCAGCGTCGTGGCGTGGTGGCCGCTGCTCGTCTACGGGCCCTGGCTGGTGGCGTCGCTGGCCGTCCTGCGGTCCGCCCTGCACCAACGCCGCGCGGTCCACTCCTGGGCCGTGGTCCTGCTGTTCTCCGCCATCGCGATGCTGCTGTGCATCGCGCAGGCGCCCAGGACACTCAGCGACGCCTCGGCCGCGGCCCTGCCGGGGCTGGCCTCGCTGATCTGCTTCCAGCAGATCGTCCGCCAGATCACGCTCACCCGTCCGCCCCGGCGGGCGGTGCCGCGCCACCGGCAACGCGCCGCGTCCGCGCCCTGCGACGAGGTGAGGGGCGCGGCCGCCCCGGACCCGGTGTCCCTTCCGCAACAACGGCGGTACCCACAGCGTCCGCGCCCACCACGGCCGGGCTCCGGTCCCAGGAAACGGGCTTGAGCGGACTCAGCCCTGGACCGGCGTCATGTCCTGGACCGGCGTCACGTCCTGGACCGGCGTCACGTCCTGGACCAAGGTCACGTCCTGGACCTGACGTGCCCGGATGCTCGGCAGTGGCAGAAGGCCCATGGGACGCAGTTCCACCAGGGTGGCCTCCACCTGGGCGGCGCCCGGCTTCAGCGCCTCCGCGGAGGGCGTGTCCGTGTTGACCCAGCGGTGCTCCAGGCCGTCGCACACCGCGAGGGTGCCGCCGATGCCGTACCGGACGTTCGGGTCGCTCTGGCTCACGGAGGAGGCGACGAAGGCGGGGCCGGCGCCGGCGGTGCACCGGTAGGTGCCGGAGAGGGTCACGGAGCCGTCCGCGGCGAGGCGGCCGGTCCGGTCGACCGTCAACGACTCCGTGACGTGGCGGGCGTCGTGCGGGGCCGCCGTCGCGGTGGGGGCGGCCGACAGGAGCAGGGCGGCGCCGGCGGCCGTGGCGAGGACTGCGGATCGTACGGGCATGGGGGACCTCCCGGTTGGTCGGAATGGGGGGTTCCACTGGTACCGGGCTGACGGGCCCGGACCGGTGACCGTCACCCCTTCGGTGGCGAGTCCGCGTCGGCCGTCGTGGAACCGTCGCCGGGTTGTCCGGGTGTTGTCACGCTTCCCGTCGGGGGCCTGGCGGCGACTTACCGCCGGGCGCACGGTCTGTTCACTCGACGGTCCCGACGACGGGACGGTCTCCCGACGTGGAGGTGCTCCATGTGTACCCACCGGCCTTCCTGCCCCGCAGCCGACTCCCCCGCACCCGGCACCCTCGTGCCCGGCTCCCCCGCACCCGGCTCCCGCACCGCGGCGGGAGCCCACGGGCGCCTGGTGACGACCACGGCCGCCTGACCGCTCCCCGGCGGCGCGCTCCTCCTGCCCCGGCAGTACTCATCCCTCCCCGGCAGCGCCCATGCCTTCTCGGTAAGGCTCATCCCTTCTCGGCGATGAACTCCCGCAGCAGTGAGGAGAGCAGCTCCGGCTGGTCCTCGGCGATCAGCGTCCGGGCGTCTTCGACCTCCACCAGCCGTCCCTGCGGCAGGAGTTCGGCCAGGCGTCGACCGTGGGCTCGGGGCATCATCAGGTCCTCGGTCGCCCAGACGACGAGCGCGGGCCGGTCGAAACTCCGCAACCCCTGGGCAGCTTCGAGCAGTTCGCTGCGGCGGACGTGTGTGTTGTAGTGCCGGAAGTCGCGCCGGATCGCCGGGTCGGTGCGCAACGGGCGCAGCCAGCCGTCGACGACCGCCTCCGGCACGGGCCGCTTGGTGAGCGCGCCGATGCCGACCGGCAGCCGGCGCAGCGCTTTCAGTCCCAGGGCGCGGACCAGCAGAGACACACCGCCGGGTGCCCGGCAGGCGATCCCGATGAGCTTTCCGGGCAGTCCCGGCGGGTAGTTGTCGAACGCCTCGCACGCGACGAGCGCCAGCCGCGCGAGCCGCTCCGGGTGCCGGGCCGCCACCGTCTGCGCCCGCCCGCAGTCGTTCTCGACCAGGGTGACGTCCGTCAGGTCCAGGCGGTCGAGGAACTCCGCGATCAGCTCGTTGACGATGTCCGGGGTGGGCGGCCGGGACATCGGCCTGCGATGGGCGCCGTAGGGCAGGGTCGGCGCGATCACCCGGTGGTCGGTGCGCAGGTCGGCGACGACCTCGCGCCAGACGGTGGCGTCGTGGACGAGGCCGTGGAGGAGGACGACGACGGGCCCGTCGCCGCCGGTGTCCTCGTACTCGATGGTTCCCGCGCTCAGTTCGATGTCCGGCATATTGGAATGCTAGATGCGCCGGGTCGGCTACGGCAGTACGGCGAACCCGTCCAGTTCCACCAACGCCCGCTCGTCCCACAGGCGTACGACTTCCACGACCGCCATCGCCGGGTAGTCGCGGCCGGCCAGCTCGCGCCAGGTGCGGCCGAGGTCGGCGCCGTGGGTGCGGTAGGCGGCGACATCCGTGGCGTAGACGGTGACGCGGGCGAGGTCCGCGGGAGTGCCGCCGACGGCACGCAGGGCGGTCAGGAGATTGGTGAGAGCCAGCTCGAACTGGGCGGGGAAGGTGTCGCCGGTGACCTTGCCGTCGGTGTCGAGGGCGGTCTGGCCGGCCAGGAACACGACGCGGCTTCCGGTGGCGACGACGGCGTGGGAGAAGCCGGTGGGCGGGGAGAGCTGAGGCGGGTTCACCCGTTCGGCGGTCATGTGCCGGCCTCCTTGTTCGTTTCGGCTGCCCGCGTGCGGTACAGCTCCTTGGCGATGATGCCGCGTTGCACCTCGCTCGCGCCCTCGTAGACGCGGGGGGCGCGCACCTCGCGGTAGAGGTGTTCGAGGAGGTGGCCCCGGCGAAGGGCGCGGGCACCGTGCAGTTGGACTGCCTTGTCGACGACGTACTGGGCGGTCTCGGTGGCGAGGAGTTTCGCCATCGCGGCGCGGCGTGGGACGTCCGGGGCGCCCTCGTCGTACGCCGTCGCCGCCGCGTACACCATCAGGCGGGCAGCCTCGGTGCGCAGGGCCATCTCGGCGACCTGGTGGGCGACGGTCTGGAGGTCGCGCAGCTTGCCGCCGAAGGCGTCGCGGGCGGTGGTGTGCGTGAGGGTGGCGTCCAGGGCGGCCTGCGCCATGCCGACGGCGAAGGCGCCGACGCTGGGGCGGAACAGGTTGAGGGTGTCCATGGCGACGCGGAAGCCCCGGTCCGGCTCGCCGAGCACGTCGTCCGCCGTCACGGGTACGGCGTCGAAGTCGAGGGCGCCGATGGGGTGCTGGGAGAGCATGTCGAGGGGGGTGCCGGTGAGGCCGGGGCGGTCGGCGGGGACGAGGAAGGCGGTGACGCCGCGGGCGCCGGCGCCGGGGGCGGTACGGGCGAAGACGGTGTAGAAGTCGGCCTCGGGGGCGTTGGAGATCCAGCACTTCTCGCCGGTGAGCCGCCAGCCGGAGGGCCCGTCGGACCGCGTGTCCGGGTGGGCGGCCAGTGTCAGTGCCGCCGCGTCCGAGCCGGCGTCGGGCTCGCTGAGCGCGAAGGCGGCCACCGCGCTGCCGTCGCTCACGCGGGGCAGCCAGCGGGCGCGCTGGGCCTCGGTGCCGTGGGCGTGCACCGGGTGGGCGCCGAGGCCCTGGAGGGCGAGGGCGGTCTCCGCCTCGGTGCAGGCGTGGGCGAGGGACTCGCGCATCAGGCACAGGTCCAGCGCGCCCGAGGTGAACAGGCGGGGCAGCAGGCCGAGGGTGCCGAGCTCGGCGAGGAGGGCGCGGTCGACGCGGCCCGGTTCGCCCTTCTCCGCGAGCGGGCGCAGCCGATCGGCGGCCAGGGCGCGCAGCTCGGCACACCAGGCGAGTTGTGCCGGTTCGAGCGAGAATGCGGTCATCGCCGGTCCCTTCCCCTGCTCCCCTGCCCTGCGCCCCCGCCCGCTGGGCCACGTCCGAGACTATCGCGTGCCGTTGACTGTCGTCACCAACACGATACGCTCGGGGCGCGAGCCCACCACGACAAAGGGGGCGAACCGCCATGGCAGATCCGCACCGCGCAGAACCGCACCGCGGGGACCCGCACCGTTCCGCCCACGTCGACACCTTCGCGCGCGAGCACCTGCCGCCACCCGACCAGTGGCCCGATCTCCGCTTCGACCTCCCGGAACTGCGCTACCCCGCCCGGCTGAACTGCGCCGTCGAGCTGCTCACCGGCCCGCCCGACGACCGCCCGGTCTTCCGCACCGCGTCCGGGGACAGCTGGACCTACGGACAGCTGCGGGCCCTCGTCGACCGGCTGGCCCATCTCCTCACCGGCGACCTCGGCGTCGTACCGGGCAACCGGGTGCTGCTGCGCGGCCCCACGACCCCCTGGCTGGCGGCCTGCTGGCTCGCGGTGCTGAAGGCGGGTGCGGTGGCGGTGACCGTACTGGCCCAGCAGCGCCCGCACGAGCTGCGCGCCATCTGCGAGATCGCCCGGGTGCGGCACGCCCTGTGCGACGTCCGGGCCGTCGACGACCTCGCCAAGGCGGAGATCCCCGGGCTGCGGATCACGACGTACGGCGGGGAGGCACCCGGCGACCTGCTGATCCGTACGGAGGCCGATGCCCAGGCCCGTACCGCGGCGGGCACGGCGCCCGCCACCCCGCGCCCGGCGGTGGACACCCCGTACCCGGCGGTGGACACCGCGGCCGAGGACGTGGCACTGATCGCCTTCACCTCGGGCACCACCGGGCGCCCCAAGGGATGTATGCACTTCCACCGGGACGTGCTGGCGATCGCCGACACCTTCTCCCGGCACGTGCTCAAGCCGCGCGCGGACGACGTCTTCGCGGGCAGTCCCCCACTCGGCTTCACCTTCGGGCTCGGTGGGCTGGTGATCTTCCCGATGCGGGCCGGGGCGAGCGCGCTGCTGCTGGAACAGGCGGGCCCCGGGCAACTGCTGCCCGCCGTCGCCGAGCACCGGGTGTCGGTGCTGTTCACCGCGCCGACGGCGTACCGCGCGATGCTCGACGAGCTGGACGCGTACGACGTGACGTGCCTGCGGCGCTGCGTCTCGGCCGGCGAGAACCTGCCCGCGGCCACCTGGCGTGCCTGGCACGAGCGCACCGGCCTGCGCATCATCAACGGCATCGGCGCCACCGAGCTGCTGCACATCTTCGTCTCCGCGGCGGACGGCGACATCAGGCCGGGCACGACGGGCGTACCGGTGCCGGGATGGCACGCGCGCGTGCAGGACGGATCCGGCGCTCCCGTCCCCGACGGGGAGCCGGGGCTGCTGGCGGTGCGGGGGCCGGTGGGCTGCCGGTACCTCGCCGATCCGCGGCAGCGGGAGTACGTGCGCGGCGGCTGGAACGTCACCGGCGACACCTACGTCCGCGAACCCGACGGCTACTTCCGGTACGTGGCACGCGCCGACGACATGATCATCTCCGCCGGTTACAACATCGCCGGGCCGGAGGTGGAGGACGCGCTGCTGCGGCATCCGGACGTGGTGGAAGCGGCGGTGGTGGGCCGGCCCGACGCGAACCGCGGGCAGGTCGTGGTGGCCCACGCCGTACTGAAGGAGGGTGCCGAGCGGGACTCGGACGCCCTGCGCGCGTTCCTCAGGTCCGAGCTGGCGCCGTACAAGTGCCCGCGCGAGTTCGTCTTCCTGGACGCGCTGCCGCGCACGGCGACCGGCAAGCTCCAGCGCCACCGGCTCCTGGCGGCACCGGGCCGCGAACGCGATCCCCAGGGCGACCGGGCGGAATGACGACAACCTAAGATGATCAACGTGTCCGACCCGCACGCGCAACACACCCCGAGATCCCTGATCGTCACGCTCTACGGCGCGTACGGCCGTTTCGTGCCGGGGCCGCTCCCCGTCGCCGAACTGATCCGGCTGCTGGCCGCGGTCGGGGTGGACGCCCCCTCCGTGCGCTCCTCGGTGTCCCGGTTGAAGCGGCGCGGGCTGCTGCTGCCCGCCCGTACCGCCCGGGGCGCGGCCGGCTACGAACTCTCCGCCGAGGCCCGCGAGCTACTGAGGGACGGGGACCGGCGCATCTACGCCACGGCGCCCTACGAGGACCAGGGCTGGGTGCTCGCCGTGTTCTCCGTGCCGGAGTCGGAGCGGCAGAAGCGGCACGTGCTGCGGACCCGCCTGGCAGGCCTCGGCTTCGGCACCGCCGCCCCCGGCGTGTGGATCGCCCCGGCCCGCCTGTACGAGGAGACCCGGCACGCGCTGGGCCGGCTGGGCCTGGACTCGTACGTGGACTTCTTCCGCGGTGAGCACCTGGGCTTCACGCCGACCGCCGAGGCGGCGGCACGCTGGTGGGACCTGGCCGCGGTCGCCAAGGAGCACGAGGCGTTCCTCGACCGCCACGCGCGCGTGCTGCACGACTGGGAGCGCCGAACGGACACCCCGCCCGAGGATGCCTACCGCGACTACCTCCTCGCCCTGGACTCCTGGCGCCACCTGCCCTACGCCGACCCCGGACTGCCCCCCCGGCTGCTGCCCGGGGACTGGCCCGGTACGCGCTCGGCGGCCGTCTTCCGGGCCCTGCACGAGCGGCTGCGCGACGCGGGCGCGGCCTACGCGACGCCCTGAACCCACATCCCCGGCACGTGATGTGCATCACATTTCTCCGCGATGAGGGAACCCTCAGCCTTCTCAGACCCTCTTCTCAGGTTTCTCACCTACCGTGCGGACACATGAGTCTCGCGCGTAACTTGAACCGGGCCCTGACCGTCACGACCGGCCTCCAGGTACGGAGAGCTCCCCGGGTGGCGAGGGGGAAGACCTCCGCCGCGCCACAAGCCGCGGAGCGGCCCGCTGCCACCTACCGATGCCCGTCGACCGAGGAGCTGGCGACCGAGCGGCTGCTGCGGCAGCCCGTCTTCATCATCTCGTCCATCCGCTCCGGCTCCACCCTGCTGCGCATGATGGTGGGCGCCCACCCGCGGCTGCACACCGCGCACGAACTGCATCTCGGGCGGGTGAACGTCGACTGCGACAACTGGCACTCCGAGCAGGCCATGAGCGCCCTCGGCCTGGCCCGCGGCGATCTGGAGCACCTGCTCTGGGACCGCGTCATGCACCGCGAACTGGTCAGGGCCGGCAAGGACTTCATCGTCGAGAAGACCCCGGCCAACGCGTACATGTACCGGCGCCTGAAGGACTGCTGGCCCGACGCGCGCTTCGTCTTCCTGCTGCGCCATCCGGAGTCGATCGCCCGCTCCTGGCACGAGAGCGACCCCGTCAAGCGGCCGTACGACAAGGCCGTCACCGACGTCCTGCGCTACATGACGGCCGTCGAGGAGGCCCGCACGGCCGACGCCGACGGCTTCACCGTGCGCTACGAGGACATCACCGCCGATCCCGGGCGGGAGATGCGCCGCCTGTGCGCGTTCCTCGGCGTCGACTACGCGCCGACCATGCTGAACTACGGCAAGAAGAGCGGCGGTGAGCTGGTCAGGGGGCTCGGCGACTGGCGCGACAACATTCGCACCGGCACCGTGCAGCCGGGCCGCGCACTGCCGAAGGAGGACGAGATCCCAAAACGGCTGCGCGCGATGTGCGCGGCCTGGGGCTACACGTCGGACTCCACGGCGGACTTGGCGTAGGACTTGTCGCAGGTCTTCTCGTTGGACTTCTTGTTGGGCTTCTCGTCGGGCTCCCGATCCGACTTCTTGTCGGGCTCCAGGCCGGGCTTCTCGTCGGATCCCGGGGCCGGCTCCCCGTCCTGACGCCGGCCGCGCAGCGTGAGCCTGGGCTTGGCGGCGTCGGTGCGTCCGGTCACCGGCCGTCGGCTGCCCGCCCGGTACGGCACCGGCCATACGGCACCGGGCCCCTCGTAGCCCTGCTCGGCCGCCGCGTGCAGCGTCCAGTGCGGGTCGTAGAGGTGGGGGCGGGCGAGGGCGCACAGGTCGGTGCGGCCGGCCAGGACGAGCGAGTTGACGTCGTCCCACGAGGAGATCGCGCCGACGGCGATCACCGGGACGCCCGCCTCGTGCCGGACGCGGTCCGCGTACGGCGTCTGGTACGAGCGCCCGAACTCCGGCCGCTCGTCGGCCACGACCTGCCCCGTGGACACGTCGATGGCGTCGGCGCCGTGCGCCGCGAAGGCGCGGGCGATCGCCACGGCCTCCTCGGCGCTCGTGCCGCCCTCGGCCCAGTCGGTCGCGGAGACACGCACGGTCAGGGGCCGCTCGGGAGGCCAGACGGCGCGTACGGCGTCGAAGACCTCCAGCGGGAAGCGGAGCCGACCGTCCAGTGAGCCGCCGTAGGCATCGGTGCGGTGGTTGGTGAGCGGGGAGAGGAAGCCGGAGAGCAGGTAGCCGTGGGCGCAGTGCAGTTCGAGCAGGTCGAAACCGGCTCGGGCGGCCCGCGCGGCGGCGGTCGTGAACTGCTCCCGGATCGCCGCCAGTTCCTCCCGGGACAGCTCATGCGGCGTCTGACTGCCCGGTTTGTACGGCAGCGGGGAGGCGGCGGACAGGGGCCAGTTGCCCTCGGGGAGCGGTTCGTCCATGCCCTCCCACATCAGCCGGGTCGAGCCCTTGCGCCCGCTGTGCCCGAGCTGCACGCCGATCGCGGTGCCGGGCGCCCGGGCGTGCGCGAAGTCCGTGATCCGCCGCCACGCCTCGCCCTGCGCGTCGGTGTACAGGCCCGCGCAGCCGGGGGTGATGCGGCCCTCCTCACTGACGCACACCATCTCTGTCATCACCAGCCCGGCACCGCCGAGAGCCCTGGCTCCCAGGTGGACCAGGTGGAAGTCGCCGGGGATGCCGTCGGTGGCCGAGTACATGTCCATCGGGGAGACAACAACACGGTTGCGCAGGGTCAGGCCGCGCAGCCGGAACGGGGTGAACATCGGGGGCGTGCCGGCCGGGCAGCCGAACTCGCGCTCCACGGATCCGGTGAAGGCGGCGTCGCGCAGCCGCAGGTTCCCGTGGGTGACGCGGCGGCTGCGGGTGAGCAGGTTGAAGGCGAACTGGCGGGGCGGCTGGTCGAGGTGGCGGGACACCTCCTCGAACCACTCCAGGCTGGCCCGGGCCGCCCGCTGGGTGGAGGCGACGACGGGGCGACGCTCCTCCTCGTAGGCGGTGAGTGCCGCCCGGAGAGTGGGCTGTTCCTCCAGGCAGGCGGCGAGCGCGAGGGCGTCCTCCACGGCGAGTTTGGTGCCGGAGCCGATGGAGAAGTGGGCGGTGTGGGCGGCGTCGCCGAGGAGGACGACGTTGCCGTGCGACCAGCGTTCGTTGACGACCGTGCGGAAGGTGGTCCACGCCGACTTGCCGGACCTCGACGTGTTGGACCTCAGCGGCCGGCCGCCGAGGGCGTCGGCGAAGATCCTGGCGCAGCGGGCGGTGGACTCGGCTTCGTCCAGTTCGTCGAAACCGGCCGCCCGCCAGACCTCCTCGCGCATCTCCACGATGACGGTCGAGGCGTCGGCCGCGAACGGGTAGCCGTGCAGCTGCATCGCGCCGTGCTCGGTCTCGGCGATCTCGAAGCGGAAGGCGTCGAAGGCGAAGTCGGCGGCCAGCCAGATGTAGCGGCAGCGGTGGTTGGTGAGGGTGGGCCGGAACGCGTCGCGGTAGGCCTCGCGGGTGGTGCTGTGCACGCCGTCGGCGGCGACGACGAGGCCGTACGTCCGAGACAGCGTGGCCGGGTCCGGGGCCTCGGCGCGGAAGCGCAGCTCGACGCCGAGGGCGTGGCAGCGCTCGTGCAGGATCTCCAGGAGGCGGCGGCGGCCGAGGGCGGCGAAGCCGTGCCCCCCGGAGGTCTGGCGGGTTCCCCGGTGGACGATGTGGATGTCGTCCCAGCGGACGAAGTCGGCACCGAGGGCCGCGTAGACGACCGGGTCGGCGTGTTCGATGCCGCCGAGGGTCTCGTCGGACAGGACGACTCCGAAACCGAAGGTGTCGTCCGGGGCGTTGCGTTCCCAGACGGTGACCCGGCGGCCGGGGTCGAGGCGTTTGAGGAGGGCGGCGGTGTAGAGGCCGCCGGGGCCGCCGCCGACGATCGCCGCGCTCAGGGGGCGCATGCCTGGCGTCCGTTCCACTTCGGCGGGCGCTTCTCCGTGAACGAGGCGTGGAACTCCGCGTAGTCCTCGCCGTTCATCAGCAGGGCCTGGGTGGAGGCGTCCAGTTCCACCGATGCCGCCAGCGGCATGTCCAGTTCGGCGGTGAGGAGGGCCTTGGTCTGGGCGTGGGCCAGGGCCGGGCCGTCGGCGAGGCGGCGGGCGAGGGACCGGGCGGCCTCGTCGGCGCGGCCCTCGTCGGTCAGCTCGCTGATCAGGCCGATCCTCTCGGCCTCGGGCGTCCGCACCGGTTCGCCGAGCATCAGCAGCCGGGTGGCGTGACCGAGGCCGACGACGCGGGGCAGCAGGTAGGCGGCGCCCATGTCGCCGCCGGACAGGCCTACGCGGGTGAAGAGGAAGGCGAAGCGGGTGGACGGGTCGGCGACGCGGAAGTCCGCGGCCAGGGCGAGGACCGCGCCCGCGCCGGCCGCGACGCCGTGCAGAGCGGCGATCACCGGGAACGGACACTCCCGTACGGCCCGCACCACCTGGCCCGTCATCCGGTTGAAGTCCAGCAGCTGGGCGGTGTCCATGGACAGGGTCGCGCCGATGATCTCGTCGACGTCGCCGCCGGAGCAGAAGCCACGTCCCTCACCGGCCAGCACCAGGGCCCGTACGGACCGCTCCCGGGACAGCTCGGCGAGCAGGTCTCGCAGGTCGGCGTAGGCCTCGAAGGTCAGCGCGTTGAGTTTGTCGGGGCGGGCGAGGGTGACGGTGGCGACACCGTCGGTGAGATCGACGCGCAGGTGCCGCCACTCGGGCGTGCGCGCGGCGGAGCCGGTGAAGGGACTCATGACGGGCGGCCTCCTAGCCGGGGCGGGCGCGGCCCCAGTGAGCGCTGGGTCTCACGGTCGTCCGAAGCTATCACCCCTCTGTGACTGTCGTCACCAAGACGCGACAACGGTCGGTCGTGGCCGTAGCGGGCGGGTCTCCCGGTGCCCGGGTCGAAGGTCCCGCGTGATGCCCGTCGAACGGCTCTGCCGGGTGGCGCCGTACCATTCATAAGGTTGAAAGCAGGACAGGACGACAGCCTGCTCCGGAACGGACTCGCCGTGCACGATCGCTCCCCAGCCCACCCCCCGCCCGGCCGCGACCCCTCACGGAGGCACTTCGTGCCGCCCCGGCCTTCGGCATCCTGGCGCATCGCGCTGCCGCACTCCGCCGCGGCCGTGCCGGTGGCCCGTGCCCTGGTCCGTACGGCGCTGGCGGAGCTGGAGCACACGGCCGACGGCGACACGGCGGAGCTGCTCACGGCGGAGCTGGTCGCCAACGCCGTCGAGCACACCCTGGGCGGGGCGCCGATAGAGCTGGTGGTGGAACTGATGCCGACCGGCTGCCAGGTCGAGGTGCACGACCCGGACCCGGAGCCGCCCGCCGACCTCACCCGCCCCGGTGTCGAGCCGCCCGACCCCTGGCAGGAACACGGGCGCGGTCTACTGCTGATCCGCGCCCTGAGCTCGTCCTGTGGTCACCGGCCCACCGGATCCGGCAAGGCGGTCTGGTTCAGGCTTCCCGCGATACCCGCTCAGCGTCGCCCTCCGGCGTGACCTCCGCGCCGGCCCGGGCGAGGCGGGAGTGCCGGCGCCCGTAGGCCGTGTACACGAGCAGGCCCACCGCGAGGAACACCGCGAACTGGAGCCAGGTCGCCGCACCCGTCTCGTAGATCAGGTACAGGCAGAAGCCGACCCCGAGGAGCGGCGTCACCGGGTACAGCGGCACCCGGAAGGTGCGGGCGAGGCCCGGCTCGCGGCGGCGCAGCGCGATCACGGCGATGTTGACGGCGGCCATGGTCGCGAGGGTGCCGATGGTGCACAGGTTGACCACCGCGTCCAACGGGGCGAAGGCCGCGGGCAGCGCGAAGACCGCGCCGACGATCAGCGTGCCGGCGACGGGGGTCGCCGTACGCGGCGAGATCTTCTCGAAGACCCGCGGGATCAGTCCGTCGCGGGACATCGACATGAGGATGCGGGTCTGGCCGTACATCACGGCGAGCACCACCGAGGCGATGGCCACGACCGCGCCGAACGCGACGACACCGCCGCCGATCGTGGAGCCGGTGACCTCGTTGACGACGTACGACAGCGCGGCGGGCCGGTCGCCGACCGCGTCGCCGCCGATGGCGCCGATCGCGGCGACGGCGACCGCGCAGTACAGCAGGGTGACCAGGCCGATGCAGACCAGGATCGCGATGGGGATGTCGCGACGGGGGTTCTTGGCCTCCTCACCGGCCGTGGTGATCGCGTCGAAGCCGATGTACGAGAAGAAGGCGGCCGTGGTGCCGGCGCCGATGCCCCCGAGGCCGGCCGGGGAGAACGGGGTGAGGTTGCCGTCCTCGAAGGCGTGGAAGCCGATGGCGCAGAAGGCGACGAGGACGGCCAGCTTGAGCACGGCCATCGCGGCCGTGGCCCGGGCGCTCTCCCGCACGCCGCGCACCAGGAGCACGCACGCCAGCGCGATGACGATCACCGCGGGCAGGTTGACCGCGCCGCCGTCGCCGGGGCCCGCGGAGAGCGCGTGCGGCAGCTGGAGGCCGAGGACGCTGTCCAGCAGTTCGTTGACGTACTGGCTCCAGCCGACCGCGACCGCGGAGACAGACACGCCGTACTCCAGGAGCAGGCACCAGCCGACCAGGAAGGCGGTCCGTTCGCCGAGTCCGGCGTAGGCGAAGGAGTACGAGGAACCGGACACCGGGATCGCGCCGCCCAGCTCGGCGAAGGCGAACGCGGTGAACACGCAGGTGATCGCGGCCAGCACGAAGGAGACGACGACGGCCGGACCGGCCTCGGCGACCGAGTCGGACAGGCCGACGAAGATGCCGGTGCCGACGATCGCGCCGACGCCGAAGCAAACGAGCTGGAAGAGTCCCATCGTGCGCTTCAGGCCGTGGCCTTCGCGGTCGGCGCCGGATTCGGCGACGAGGAGGTGGGGGGACTTGACGCGGGAAGCGGGCATTGCGGGTGGTGCTCGTTTCTGGTGGTGCGGGGGGGGCGCGACGGTGGTCGCGGCCGGTGGCATCGGAAGGGGTGGCTCCGGGGCCGCCGGTCAGAATAACGGGCTGCGCGGGTCTGGCCGGTCGCCCCGTCAGAACGGCAGCGTCCGTGCCGGTCAGGACCGCGCGGCGTCGGCCGCAGGCCAGGACCGCGACGTCGGTCGCAGGGTTGCCGGTCAGGCCAGCGTGGCGACCAGGACCGCCTTGATGGTGTGCAGACGGTTCTCCGCCTCGTCGAAGACGACCGAGTGCGCGGACTCGAAGACCTCGTCCGTGACCTCCAGGGAGTCGAGGCCGTGGGCCTCGAAGATCTCCTGGCCGACCTTGGTGCCCAGGTCGTGGAAGGCGGGCAGGCAGTGCAGGAACTTGACGTCCGGGTTGCCGGTGGCGCGCAGGACGTCCATGGTCACGGCGTACGGGGCCAGAGACCTGATCCGCTCGTCCCAGACCTCCTTGGGCTCGCCCATGGAGACCCAGACGTCGGTGACGACGAAGTCGGCGCCGCGCACGCCCTCGTCCACGGTCTCGGTGAGCGTGACGCGCGCCCCGCTCGACTCGGCGAGCTCCCTCGCCCGGTCGACGACCTCCTGGGCGGGCCAGTAGGACTTCGGGGCGACGATGCGTACGTCCATGCCGAGCAGGGCGCCGGTGACCAGGTAGGAGTTGCCCATGTTGAAGCGGGCGTCACCGAGGTAGGCGAAGGCGATCTCACTCAGGGGCCGGTCGCTGTGCTCGGTCATGGTCAGGACGTCGGCGAGCATCTGGGTGGGGTGCCAGTCGTCGGTCAGGCCGTTGTAGACGGGCACCCCGGCGAAGGCTGCCAGTTCCTCGACCTTCCGCTGGCTGTCGCCCCGGTACTCGATCCCGTCGAACATGCGACCCAGCACGCGCCCGGTGTCCTTCACGGACTCCTTGTGGCCGATCTGCGAGCCGGCAGGGTCGAGGTACGTCGTCGAGGCACCCTGGTCGGCGGCGGCGACCTCGAACGCGCACCGGGTGCGCGTCGACGTCTTCTCGAAGATCAGCGCGATGTTCTTCCCCCGCAGGTACCGCGTCTCGGCCCCGGCCTTCTTGGCGGCCTTCAGTTCCGCGGCCAGCTCGACCAGGCCACGGAACTCCTCCGCGGTGAAGTCGAGCTCCTTGAGGAAGTGGCGGCCGGAGAGGGCGATCGGGACTGTCGCCATGGGGGCGCTCCAGAGGTACGGGGACGGGTCTCTGTGGAATTGTATACGAGACTTTGAATCTTTATACGGCCTGTCGTTCCACCGGGCAGCTCATGCACCGCGGCCCGCCCCTGCCCCGGCCCAGCTCACTGCCCGGGATCTCGATCACCTCGATGCCCCGCTTGCGCAGGTGGGTGTTGGTGGTGGAGTTCCGTTCGTAGGCGACGACGACGCCGGGCTCGACGGCCAGGACGTTGCAGCCGTCGTCCCACTGCTCGCGTTCCGCGGCGTGGACGTCCTGGGTCGCGGTGAGCACCCGGATCTCGTTCAGCCCCAGGGCGGCGGCCATCGCGCGGTGCATGTGCTCCGGCGGATGGTCGCTGACCTTCAGCTCCTTGTCGCCCACGCCCGGCTCGATGGTGTAGGAGCGCAGCATGCCGAGCCCGGCGTACTGGGTGAAGGTGTCGCCGTCGACCATCGTCATCACGGTGTCGAGGTGCATGAAGGCCCGCCGCTTGGGCATGTCGAGCGCCACGATGGTGCGCGCGGAGCCCGCCGCGAACAGCTTGTACGCGAGCATCTCGACGGCCTGGGGCGTGGTCCGCTCACTCATGCCGATGAGCACGGCACCGTTGCCGATGACGAGGACGTCGCCGCCCTCGATGGTGGAGGGGTAGTCGGCCTGCCCCTCGGACCAGAGGTGGAACGTCTCGTCACGGAACAGCGGGTGATGCCGGTAGATCGCCTCGAAGTGGACCGTCTCGCGCTGCCGGGCGGGCCAGCGCATGGCGTTGATGGAGACGCCGTCGTAGATCCAGGCCGAGGTGTCCCGGGTGAAGAGGTGGTTGGGCAGCGGTCCGAGCACGAAGTCGTCCAGCTCCATGGCGTGGAAGCGCACGGAGGCCGGCTCCGGGTGGGCGTCCAGGAACTCGCGCTTGGTCATGCCGCCGACGAGGACCTCGGCGAGCTCGTGGGCGGGCAGGGTCTCGAAGGCGGCCCGGAGGTGATCCGTGGCCAGCACTCCGTACTCCTTCTCGTCGAAGACCCGGTCCAGGACGAGCCGGCGGGCCGCCGGAAGACCCAGCGTCTCGGTGAGCAGGTCGCCGAAGAGGTGCACGGCGACCCCGCGGTCGCGGAGCACGTCGGCGAACCCGTCGTGCTCGGCGCGCGCCCGGCGCACCCACAGCACGTCGTCGAAGAGAAGGGCGTCCTTGTTGCTGGGGGTGAGCCTTTTGAGCTCGAGATCCGGCCGGTGCAGGATGACGCGGGTGAGCCGCCCGGCTTCGGAGTCGACTTGGAATCCCATGCCTCCATCCTGACCATTCGGGCGCCTGTTCACCCCCCGGTCGCGCAGACCCGTGCCCGGCTTGCACAGCCCCGTACCTTACGGGTCGGCCCCGCGTCCGACGGGTCAGCCGCCCGGCCGCGGCCGGAGCAGCTCCGGGCGGGCGAGGGGGCGGCGGGTGGAGCGGCCCGGGTCCAGGACCGCGCGGGCGACGATCCAGCCGGACAGTGCCTGGGGGTCGGC
Source organism: Streptomyces marokkonensis (assembly GCF_039539045.1). NCBI lineage: Bacteria > Bacillati > Actinomycetota > Actinomycetes > Kitasatosporales > Streptomycetaceae > Streptomyces > Streptomyces marokkonensis. The sequence goes on along the minus strand of NZ_BAABCQ010000050.1, from coordinate 27,549 downwards.
CGGGTCACGGGCCAGGTCCTCGGCGTAGCCGTCCAGCGCGGTGGCCGGATCGCCGGGTTTCGTACTCTTCGCCGGTCTCCCCCCGGCGGAGAATGCCCAGTGCGTCGTCGAACGTCTCCTGCCAGGCGGCGGCCTCGTCGGCGTCGAGCCGTTCGGGAGGGACGGGTTCGTCGAGGTCCCGATAGGGATCGAGGTCGTCCAGGGGAATCGCCAACGCCCCAGCCCCGTTCCCGGGAGCTGTTCCTCGACGGCCTCCAGCAGTGCCAGCGCGGAGCGCAGGTCACGCGTGGTCAGAGGACCGGGAGGCGCGGGAGGGGGGTGTGTCGTCCCCGCCTCGACAAGCAGGTGTTCGATCCCGGTGGCGATCGACTCTCCTTCGAAGACGCGGACGACTGTGACGAGCTGTCGCTCGCCCGACGGTACGCCGAGCGCCGCTCGCACCAGAGCGATCACGTCCTCGCGCCGCTTGGTGCCGCGCAGTTCCACGCGGAGTTCAAGGTGGTCCGAGAGGACGCTCGCGAAGAAGGCGCGGCCGGCCTGGTCTTCCATGCAGCTCAGACCGCACAACGTCTCTGTCAGGCGGAACAGCAGGTCCTCCCCCGGCTCGCGCCTGCCCTCGCCCCGTCCCGCCGCTGCCCTCACCGACCTTCCCCCATGAGCCGGTACCCTGACCGGCCAGCGAAAGTAGCACGTCAACTCCCGTGATTCCAGAGCGACTCGGCAACATCAGACACAAGAGCGCCGCAGTGGCCGAGGTTCACAGCCGCGGGTCCACCGGCTCCGACTCCAGCGCCAGGACTCCGAACACCGCCTCGTGCACCCGCCACAGCGGCTCGCCGTCCGCGAGGCGGTCCAGGGCCTCCAGGCCCAGGGCGTACTCGCGGATCGCCAGGGACCGCTTGTGGTTCAGGAACCGCTGCCGCAGCCGGGCGAGGTTGTCCGGGCGCGTGTACTCGGGGCCGTAGATGATCCGCAGGTACTCGCGGCCGCGGCACTTGATGCCCGGCTGCACCAGGCGGCCCTTGTCGTCCCGCACGAGGGCGCCGATCGGCTTGACCACCATGCCCTCGCTGCCGCGGCCGGTCATCTCCAGCCACCAGTCGGTGCCCGCCGAGACCGACTCGGGGTCGCCGGTGTCGACGTACAGGCGTCGGGTGGTCCGGAGCAGGCCGCTGCCGTCGTGCTCGACGAGCCGGTCGATGAGGCCGAGCTGCTCGTCGTGCGGCAGTGCGGCCAGGCTGCGGCCCTGGGCGGCCAGGATCTGGAACGGGGCCAGGCGGACGCCGTCCAGGCCGTCGGTGGTCCAGCAGTAGCGGCGGTAGGCGTCCGTGAAGGCGGCGGCGTCGGCGGACCGGGCGCGCTGGCGGTCGAGGAGGTCCTCGACCTCGACGCCGCGCGCGGCGGCGCCCTCGAGCGCGGCGAGCGCGCCCGGGAACACCGCGCCGGAGGCGGCGCCCACGGCCGCGTACTGGGAGCGCAGCAGCCCGGCGGCCTTCAGCGACCACGGCATCAGCTCGGTGTCCAGCAGCAGCCAGTCGGTGGACAGTTCGTCCCACAGGCCGGCCTCGCCGATCGCGGTGCGCAGCCGGCCGAGGATCGCCCCGGTGACGGCCGCGTCGTCGAGGAAGGGGCGGCCGGTGCGGGTGTAGAGAGAGCCGGTGGGTCCGCCGTCCACTCCGAAGCGGGTGCGGGCCGCCTCGGCGTCGCGGCAGACCAGGGCCACCGCCCGTGATCCCATGTGCTTCTCCTCGCACACGACCCGCGCGACGCCGTCGGCCGCGTACTGGGCGAAGGCCTCCTTCGGGTGCTCCAGGTAGCCGTCCACCCCCGAAGTGGCGGTCGGTGCCATGGTGGGCGGGAGGTACGGCAGCAGGCGCGGGTCGGTGGCGAAGCGGCTCATGACCTCCAGGGCCGCCGCCCCGTTCTCCTCGCGTACGGTGATCCGCCCGGCGTGCCGGGTCTCCACCACCCGGCGGCCCCGCACGTCGGCCAGGTCCAGCGGGCGGCCGTCGTGTCCGCCGGGTGCCCCGGTGCGCAGCGGCCTGGCCGGCTCGTACCAGACCCGCTCGGCCGGTACGTCGACCAGTTCGCGCTCCGGCCAGCGCAGCGCGGTGAGCTTGCCGCCGAAGACGGCGCCGGTGTCCAGGCAGATGGTGTTGTTGAGCCAGGTGGCCTCGGGTACCGGGGTGTGGCCGTAGACGACGGCCGCGCGACCCCGGTAGTCCTCGGCCCACGGGTAGCGCACGGGCAGCCCGAACTCGTCGGTCTCGCCGGTGGTGTCGCCGTACAGGGCGTGCGAGCGGACCCGGCCGGAGGTGCGGCCGTGGTACTTCTCGGGCAGACCCGCGTGGCAGACCACGAGCCGGCCGCCGTCGAGGACGTAGTGGCTGACCAGGCCGTCGATGAACTCCCGTACCTCGGCGCGGAACTCGTCGCTCTCGCCGTCCATTTGCTCGATCGTCTCGGCGAGTCCGTGGGTGTGCTGGACCTTTCGGCCCTTCAGGAAGCGGCCGTACTTGTTCTCGTGGTTGCCGGGGACGCACAGGGCGTTGCCCGACTTGACCATCGACATCACGCGGCGCAGTACGCCGGGGCTGTCCGGGCCCCGGTCGACCAGGTCGCCGACGAGGACGGCGGTGCGGCCCTCGGGGTGGACGCCGTCGGTGTAGCCGAGCCTGCCGAGCAGGGTCTCCAGTTCGGCGGCGCAGCCGTGGATGTCGCCGATGATGTCGAAGGGGCCGGTGAGGTGGGTGAGGTCGTTGAACCGCTTCTCGGTGACGACGGTGGCCTGCTCGGTCTCCGCCACGCCGCGCAGGACGTGCACCTTGCGGAAGCCCTCGCGCTCCAGGTGGCGCAGGGAGCGGCGGAGTTCGCGGGTGTGGCGCTGGATGACCCGGCGGGGCATGTCGGCCCGGTCGGTGCGGGTCGAGTTCCGCTCGGCGCACACCTCCTCGGGGACATCGAGGACGATGGCGATCGGCAGGACGTCGTGCTTCCTGGCCAGTTCGATGAGCTGGCGCCGGGCGTCCTGCTGCACGTTGGTCGCGTCGACGACGGTGCGGCGGCCGGCGGCGAGCCGCTTGCCCGCGATGTAGTGCAGGACGTCGAAGGCGTCCCGGCTCGCGCTCTGGTCGTTCTCGTCGTCGGCGACCAGGCCCCGACAGAAGTCGGAGGAGATGACCTCGGTCGGCTTGAAGTGGCGCCGGGCGAAGGTGGACTTGCCGGAGCCGGAGGCGCCGATCAGCACGACGAGGGAGAGGTCGGTGACGGGCAGGGCGCGGGCCCGTCCGGTGCGGTCGGTGGTGCCGGTGGTGCCGGTGGTGGTCATGCGGCCTTCGCCTCCTTCTCGGTCGTGGTCGTGGGCGTGGGCGTGCTGGTGGTCGTGGGCGTGGTCAGGGTGAACACGGCCATCTGGGTGGGCGGGCCCACCTCGGGGTCGTCGGGGCCGACGGGGCGGAACCCGACGTCGTAGCCGTGCCGTTCGGCGACCGCCCCCGCCCAGGTGCGGAACTCCTCGCGGGTCCACTCGAAGCGGTGGTCGCGGTGGCGGACGTGGCCGGCCGGGAGGGTCTCCCAGCGCACGTTGTACTCGACGTTGGGGGTGGTGACGACGACGGTGCGGGGGCGCGCCGAGCCGAAAACGGCGTACTCCAGGGCAGGCAGCTTCGGCAGGTCGAGGTGCTCGATCACCTCGCTGAGCACGGCTGCGTCGTAGCCCTTCAGGCGCTTGTCCGTGTAGGCGAGGGAGCCCTGGAAAAGGTTCACCCGCGCGGCCTGCCGCTCGCCCATGCGGTCCAGCTTGAGGCGCCGGGAGGCGATGGTGAGGGCGCGCACGGACACGTCCACGCCGACGATCTCGGTGAACCGCGGCTCTTTGAGCAGCTGCCGCAGCAGGTGCCCCTCGCCGCAGCCGAGGTCGAGGACGCGGGCGGCGGCGTTGTCGCGGAGCGCGGTGAGGATCGCCTCGCGGCGGTGCACGGCCAGCGGCGTGGGCTTCTCCTCCTGCTCGGCCTCGGCCTCGACCGCGTTGTCTATCTCGGCGACGTCGCTGTCGTCGGTCTCGGCCAGCCGGATCAGCTCCAGCCGGTCCATCGCCTCGCGGGTCAGGGACCAGCGGCGGGACAGATAGCGGCTGGTGATCAGCTTCTGCTCCGGGTGGCCGGGCAGCCAGCCCTCGCCGGCCCGCAGCAGCTTGTCGACCTCGTCCGGGGACACCCAGTAGTGCTTGGCGTCGTCGAGCACCGGGAGGAGGACGTAGAGGTGGCGCAGGGCCTCGGCGAGGGTCAGGGTCGCTGATTCGAGGACGAGGCGGACGTAGCGCGAGTCACCCCATTCGGGGAACTCGGTGTCCAGCGGGACGGACTCGGCGGTGACCGCCCAGCCGAGCGGCTCGAAGAGGCGTCGTACGAGGTCGGGGCCGCCGCGGGCGGGCAGCGCCGGAACCTCGACACGCAGCGGCAGCGGGGTGTTCGCGCGCTCGGGGCGGGTCTTGCACACGCCGCGCATGGCACTGGAGAAGACGTTGCTCAACGCGACGGCGAGGAGCGAGGAGGCCGCGTAGGGGCGGTCGTTGACGTACTGCGCGAGCGCCGCGTCGGGCGCGCCGCCCCGGCCCTTGCCCCTGCCGCGCCTCACCAGCGCCACCGCGTCGACCTCCAGCAGCAGCGCCGCCGTGCAGCGCTGTTCCTCCGCCTCCGGGTAGAGCACGTGGGCCGTGCCGAAGGAGGTGGAGAACGCCTGCGCCTTGTCCGGATGCTTGTGCAGCAGAAAGCCGAGGTCGGTCGCGGGGTGCTCGGGGGTACCGGTGGTGGTGATGGTCAGGAACATGCGGAGGGCCTCTCCGGCCGGCGGATGGTTACGAGGCGCCGTACGCGCGGGAGCCCCCGGGGTGGTTGAACCCGGGGGCTCCGGCGTGACGACGGTCATACCATCGCACGGGGCGGGTGACCGGCGCCTTCTGTTATTAGAGGGCCGGTGTCACGGCATCACGACAGCTGGGACTGCACCTGCGAGGAGATCAGTTCCAGGTGGTCCAGGTCGTCGAGGTCGAGGATCTGGAGGTAGACCCGCTGCGCGCCGACCTCGGCGTAGCGGCCGATCTTCTCGACGACCTCGGCCGGGGAACCAGCCAGGCCGTTGGCCTTCAGCTCCTCCACCTCGCGGCCGATCACGGCGGCCCGGCGGGCGACCTCGGCGTCGTCCTTGCCGACGCAGACGACGAGCGCGTTGGAGTAGGTGAGCGCGTCGGCCCCGCGCCCGGCCTCCTCGGCGGCGGCCCGCACCCGGCCGAACTGGCGCTCGGTGTCCTCGATCGAGGCGAACGGGATGTTGAACTCGTCGGCGTACTGGGCGGCCAGGCGGGGAGTGCGGGTGGCACCGTGGCCGCCGATGAGCACGGGGACCTTCGCCTGCGCGGGCTTGGGCAGCGCGGGCGACTCGGCGAGGTCGTAGAACTTTCCGTGGAAGTCGAAGGTCTTGCCCGTCTCCGTGGCCCACAGACCGGTGACGATCGCCAGCTGCTCTTCCAGGCGGGCGAACTTCTCCTTGGGGAAGGGGATGCCGTAGGCCTTGTGCTCCTCCTCGAACCAGCCGGCACCCAGGCCCAGCTCGACCCGGCCGCCCGACATCTGGTCGACCTGTGCGACCTGGATGGCGAGGACGCCGGGCAGCCGGAAGGTGCCGGCGGTCATGAGCGTGCCGAGCCGGATGCGCTTGGTCTCGCGGGCGAGTCCGGCCAGGGTGATCCAGGCGTCGGTGGGGCCGGGGAGGCCGTCCACAGAGCCCATGCGGAGGTAGTGGTCGCTGCGAAAGAAGGCGTCGAAGCCGAGGTCCTCGGTGGCCTTGGCCACAGTGAGCAAGGTGTCGTAGGTGGCCCCCTGCTGGGGCTCGGTGAAGATACGGAGATCCATGCCTCCATCCTGCCCGCTCCGTGCGGCTGCGCCGCACAGGGGCCTGGTGACCCGGCGCGTTCCCGGACGCTGCGGCGGGCGGGGCGGGGATGCGGTCGGCGGCTCGCGGGGTCCCGGCCGGCCAGGGGGTGTCGTTCGGATCAGCTCGCCTCCCGCTCCGGTAACTCCGCGTCCCGGTCCGCCAGTCTCCGGAGCATTTCCAGGACGCGGTCCCGCGACTCGTCCGCCGCGTCGATCGCCTCCATGCACTGCCAGTACGTCGCCTCGTCGTCCGCGGCGCAGGCGATACCGATGAGGGCGATGCCGGTCTCGCCGAGCAGGGAGCCGAGGCGCATCAGGGCCTGCCGGGTGTCACCCAGCTCGGTGAGCTGGGCGGCGCGCGGCTCACCCGGGGCCGGCGCCGGGGTGTGCAGCACCCCGCAGCCGCGGCCCGCGAGCTCGGCCAGTCCCAGTGCCTCGCCGCGCAGTTCCGGTGGCCCGGAGACCGCCAGTCGGCTGCCGATCGCCTGCGCCAGTGCCTGCACCTGCCACACCTCCGTCAGGATGTCCGGCACCTCGCCGCCGGCCGCCAGGGCACGCCCACTCGTCACGATGAGCCGCACAGCGTCCATGCGCTGCCCCCGTCTGTCTCCGACGCGCCATTGACGCGTCCGCCCGAACTCCATTGTCCACTACCCAGAGTGAAGGCATGTGGGACGAAAAGCCAGAGGAAGGTGGAAATCTTCGGACACTACATCGCTTTCCGGCCGGTTACCGACTGCGGAGCGTGATAGCGGAGTTCGCCGCTCCTGACCGTTCAGCGCCGAGGGCTCAGCCTCCGCGCTCGGCGGTCGCGGTCTTCCCGCTCCACCTGACTCCCCTGTTCTACCTGCCCCGCATGCCCTCCTCCTGCCCCGCACGCCCTCCTCGCACGGGGAACCGCGACTCGTTCCGCTCGATCTTCGCCTCCAGCGCGGCCAGCGGATCGACACCGAGCACCTCGCAGAACTGGAGCAGATACGCCAGTACGTCGGCGACCTCGTCCCGGACCCGGTGCGCGGAGTCCGGGTCGGTCATGACGCGGGCCGACTGCTCGGGCGTCAGCCACTGGAAGATCTCGACGAGTTCGGAGGTCTCCACGCTGAGCGCGGCGACGAGGTTCTTGGGGGTGTGGTACGGCTGCCAGTTCCGCGCGGCGGCGAACTCGGCCAGCCTGCGCTGCAACGCCTCGAGGTCGGGGTGATCGGTCACGGGATCAGGTGTACCACCGTGACGCCTCCCGCCCCGGCCGTCCAGGAGGCGTCTGCGACCGCCGCGACGAGGCGGATGTGCCCGCGGTCGCACATCCGGGCCGCCAGCCCGAGGAGTTCCGCGCGCTGCCGCGCGTCCAGGCCGCGGTCGAAGCCGTCGGCGAGGACGGTGAGCGTCTGCAACGCGGCGGGCACCTCGCCGGCCGGGTCGACCTCCAGCACACCGGGGCCGGTGAACAGCACCAGCGCGAGGGCGAGGTAGCGCAGCTCGCCGTAGCCGAGTCGCGCGAGGGCGGTACGGGTGCCGTCGCCCCGATCCAGCAGCGCGCGGACCACGCCGTCGACGCCCGGCTCGGCCAGGACGTCCGCGACGGGGCCGGCGCAACCGCCGCGTACCGCCGCGACGAACTGCGCGTGCCGCCTCCCGCACTCGGCGCGGGTGCGCCACAGCACGTCGGCGAGGTTGTCGCAGCCGCCGAGCAGACGGCCGAAGCCGGTGGGCACGGGCTCCCGCATCCGGCCGGGCCGTGGATCGCAGTTGAAGACGGAGCGCAGGGCCACCACCATCTGCTCGGCCGCGGCCAGCACCCTGCGCTGCCCGTCCGTCTTGCCCGCCACCCGCAGCGGCAGCAGTGGGGTGCCGAGCCGGTCGTCCGGCAGCGGGGCGCGGGTCACGGGCGCCGACCCGGCCGTGTGCCAGGCCGCCTGCACGGCGCGGCGGCCGGGATCGCGCAGGGCGGTCTCCAGCAGTACGACGCCGTCCGCGGTCAACCGCTCCCCCACGATGCGCAGCTCGGGCTCGGCCTGCACGGCGACATCGAGGCGGACCGGGCCGGCCGGCCCGTCGGCCGTGCAGCCGATGCGGAAGCCGCGGCGGTGCTGCGCGTCGGGCCGGGCCCGCTCGGGCACGCAGGCGACCGGGTCGGGGAAGACCGCGCCGAGTTCGGCACCGCCCCCGAGCCGCGCCAGGGCGTCGTACGCCCTGAGTGCGCTGGTCTTGCCGCAGCCGCTGGGCCCGGCGAGTACGGTGAGCGGCCCGAACCGCAGCACGGCGCGCCGGTGCCCGGCGAAGGCGGACAGCCGCAGCTCCGTGACGTGGGGCCGGGCCGGGTGGAGCGCGGCGGGGGTTGCGGACTCCGTTGACGCAGTTGACACGGCCATAAGCGGACCGTAGGGAGTCCGCCTCGTGGCGAACCGTGGCGAACCGTTCCGCCCGGACGACGTTCCCACGAACGGGGGACGGGACCGTCAGGACCGGGAGGGCCGTCACACCTGGGGGCGATCCCGTCGCCCGGTCACACCCCGGGAACCTCCGCCGCGCTCTCCATCAGCCCGTTCACCTCGGTCCCGGCCGGTGTCAGCAGGAAGACGTTGCGGTCGACGCGGTGCATGCCGCTGGCCAGGCCGAAGACGACGCCCGTGCTGAAGTCCAGGACCCGCTTGGCGACATCGGTCTCGGCACTGGTCAGGTCCAGGAGGACCGGAATGCCCGCCATCAGTATCTCCGCGACCTCCCGGGCGTCCGCGAACACGTTGACCCGCAGGACGACGAATCGCCGACGCGTCTCCGTCTCCGCCTCCGGCATCGCCCGGTGGCCGACCGCGGACGGCCATGCGTCGCGCCCGCGCAACGGAACGACCTGGGCGAGCCCTTCCCACTGTTCATCGGTGACGTCGTGGCTGTTCACCGGCTCCCCCGATTTCACTCGCCTTCATTGCCTGCACCAGCCAATTCTTACGCCAAGTCACCCGTTCGGCCCAACACCGACACGGTTCGCCACGCTCCGTGTCCGTTGGTTGCCCCGCGGCGGCCGGGGTACTCAGCGACGGCCGCTCCGCTCGCGCGGGCGCCGTCGCTCACACGCACGGGCGCCGCCGTCCGCACGCACGGGCGCCATTGTCCCGCAATTGTTCCGCACGTGCGGGCGCCGTCGTACGCGCCGACACCCGAAGGAGACCCCATGGGTGCGCTGGACCTGCCCGAACCCGTCACTCGTGAAGGGGCACCCCCGCCGGTCGACACCGCCTCACTCCGAGCCGCCCTGCGCGAACGGGTCGACGGCGAGGTCCGCTTCGACGCAGGCAGCCGGGCCGCGTACTCCACGGACGCCTCGAACTTCCGGCAGACACCCATCGGTGTGGTCGTCCCGCGCACCCCCGAGGCCGGTGCCGAGGCGGTGGCCGTGGCGCGGGAGTTCGGCGCGCCGGTACTGTCCCGGGGCGGCGGGACCAGTCTGGCCGGGCAGTGCACCAACACCGGGGTGGTCCTCGACTGGTCGAAGTACTGCACGCGGGTGGAGTCCGTGGACGCCGACGCCCGCACCTGCGTCGTGCAGCCCGGGATCGTGCTGGACGACCTCAACCGGCAGCTCGCGCCGCACGGCCTGCGCTACGGGCCCGAGCCGGCCACCCACGCCAACTGCACCATCGGCGGCATGATCGGCAACAACTCCTGCGGCGCCACCGCACAGGCGCACGGCAAGGTCGTCGACAACATCGCCCGCCTGGAGGTGCTGCTCTACGACGGCACCCGTTTCTGGTGCGGGAAGACCGGCGACGAGGAGTACGCCGAGATCGAGCGGCAGGGTGACCTGCGGGCGACCGTCTACCGGCGGCTGCGCGCCCTGCGCGACACCTACGCGGACGAGATCCGCCGCAGGTTCCCGGACGTCCCGCGCCGGGTCTCCGGCTACAACCTGGACTCGCTGCTCCCGGAGTACGGCTTCGACGTCGCCGGGCTGCTGGTGGGCAGCGAGTCGACGCTGGTCACCGTCCTGCGGGCAGAGCTGGAACTGGTGCCGGTGGTGAGGGAACGGACCCTGGTGGTGCTGGGTTTCGACACCATCGACAAGGCCGCCGACGCGGTGCCCGACGTCCTGCCGTACGAGCCGATCGCGCTGGAGGGCGTCGACGCCCGGCTGATCCGCGACGAGCGGATCAAGCGCCTCAACGAGAAGGCCCTCGCGGAGCTGCCCGACGGGAACGCCTACCTGCTGGTGCAGTTCGGCGGGGACACCGTCGAGGAGGCCGGCGCGCGGGCCCACCGGATGCTCCGCGCGGTGCACCGCTCCGAGCACGACGCCGACTGCGCCTTCATGGACGACCCGGCGAACGAGCGGCAACTGTGGCAGGTGCGCGAGGCCGGCCTCGGCGCCACCGCGCACATCCCGGGCAAGCCCGACACCTTCGAGGGCTGGGAGGACTCGGCGGTCGCCCCGGGGAAACTGGGCGACTACCTGCGGCGGCTTCGCGCGCTGTTCGAGGAGTTCGGCTACCAGAGCGACACCGGGCCCAGCCTGTACGGCCACTTCGGACAGGGTTGCGTGCACACCCGGATCCCCTTCGACCTCTACACCGCGGAAGGTGTCGCCACGTACCGGAGGTTCATGGAACGGGCCGCCGATCTCGTCGTCGAGTTCGGCGGGTCGCTGTCCGGCGAGCACGGTGACGGACAGAGCCGGGGCGAGCTGCTGCCACGCATGTTCGGCCAGGAGCTGGTGAGGGCGTTCGGGCGGCTGAAGGCCGTCTTCGACCCGCTGGACCGGATGAACCCGGGGAAGGTCGTCGCGCCGTACGGCCTGGACGAGAACCTGCGCCTGGGCGGGGACTGGGCCCCGCACGAGCCCCACGACCTGCACTTCCGCTTTCCGCACGACGGCGGGTCGTTCTCCCAGGCGGCCAACCGCTGCGTCGGTGTCGGCAAGTGCCGACAGCACACCAGCGACGGCACGGTGATGTGTCCGTCGTACCAGGTGACGCGGGAGGAGGAGCACTCCACCCGGGGCCGGGCCCGGCTGCTGTTCGAGATGCTCGACGGGCACGGGGACGGCGCGATCCAGGACGGCTGGCGGTCGGAGGCGGTCAAGGACGCCCTTGATCTGTGCCTGGCCTGCAAGGGGTGCAAGAAGGACTGTCCGGCGGACGTGGACATGGCCACCTACAAGGCCGAGTTCCTGTCCCACCACTACGCGGGACGGCCGTGGCGCAGGCCGCGCTCCGACTGGTCGATGGGCTGGCTGCCCGCGCTCACGCGGGTCGTGGGCCGGACTCGCCTCGCGCCGGTCGTCAACGCGCTCACCCACGCCCCGCTGCTCTCGAAGGCCGCGGTGGCCGTCGCGGGGGTGGCGGACCGGGAGGTGCCGCTGTTCGCGGAGGAGACCTTCGAGCAGTGGTTCGCACGCCACGAGCCGTACGGCGACGGGGAGCGCGGGAGCGTGCTGCTGTGGCCGGACACCTTCACCAACCATTTCCACCCGCACATCGGACGGGCCGCGGTACGGGTGCTGGAGCATGCCGGCTGGCGGGTGGAGCTGCCGGCCGAGCCGCTGTGCTGCGGGCTGACCTGGATTTCCACCGGACAGCTCGGGACGGCGCGGAAGGTCCTGACCCGGACCGTGCGCGGCCTGGCCGAGCATGTGCGGGCGGGCGGTCTGGTGGTGGCGCTGGAGCCGAGCTGCACGGCGGTGTTCCGGGCGGACGCGGCGGAGATGTTCCCCGGCGACCACGACGTGCGCCGGCTGCGCGACCGGACGGTGACGCTGTCGGAGCTGCTGACCGAGCACTCCCCCGGTTACGAACCGCCGCGGGTGCCCGAGCGGTCCGCGCGGGCGGTGGCCCAGGTGCACTGCCACCAGCACGCGGTGCTCGGCTGGGAGGCCGACCGGGAACTGCTGCGCCGGGCCGGGGTGGATGCCGAGCGACTGGACTCCGGCTGCTGCGGGCTGGCCGGCAACTTCGGTTTCGAGCGCGGCCATCTCGACGTCAGCGAGGCCTGCGCGGAGCGGGTGCTGCTGCCGCGGCTGCGGGAGGAGGACGAGGCGACCGTCGTACTCGCCGACGGCTTCAGCTGCCGGACGCAGATCCACGAGTTCGACAGCGGCGGCCACGAGGGCGTGCACCTGGCGGAGCTGCTGGCCTCGGCGCTCCCCGGCGCCGCGGCCTACGCGGCCGACGCGGACGTGCCGGGCAGCGCGTACGGGACGGCGCCGGGTGCCCGGCCTTCGCCTCCGGGGCGGCGGGCGAGGGCCCTGGCCCTCGCGGGCACGGGCGCCGCCGCGGTCGGAGCTGCGGTCGGCGCCGCGGCGGCGTCGGCGTGGAGGCGGGGGCGCGGGTCGCGCCGCCGCTGAGCCGCAGAGCCGCAGAGCCGCAGAGCCGCTGAGTCGTCAGCCGCCCTCCGACGGCAGCCGGGCGGAGGACGGCTGGCGGAGGACGAAGGGCGGCTGGCGGCTCGCGGAGGGCGAAGGGCGGCTGGCGGAGGCCAGCTGGCGAAGGGGGGCTGGCGGAGGACGGCTGGCGGAGGGGGGCTGGCGGCTGGCGGAGGGCGAAGGGCGGCTGACCGGCGGGCGGTGCTCAGACCCGCTGGTCCGACTGCCCCACCTGGTCCTGGCGGCTGGCCAGCGCCCAGATCACGAACACGTCGATCGCCATCATGATCACCGCCCAGACGGGCGCGTACGGCAGGAACAGGAACTGGGAGACGAGGCTCAGCGAGGCCAGGAAGATGCCCGCGAAGCGCGCCCAGGCCATGTCCTTGAGCAGGCCGTAGCCGGTGACGAGGACCAGGACGCCCAGGATGACGTGGATGACGCCCCAGCCGGTGAGACTGAGTTCGTAGACGTAGCTGCCGACGCGGGCGTACACGTCGTCCTCGGCGATGGCCGCGATGCCCTGGAGGACGGCGAGGGCGCCGTTCAGCAGCATCAGTACGCCCGCGAAGACGATACCGCCGGTCACCCAGCCGCTGGAGCGGTCGGTGGATCGCGGGGGCCACGGGCCCTCGGCACCCTGGGACGGCCTGCCGGGAGAAGGTGCGGCGTGCTGGCTCATGAGCGGAGTCCTTTCTTCGTGTCCCCGTACGGGCCTCGGCCCACCGGGCGCCTCGAGGCACCGACAGGTCACTCCGAGCCTGGGGCCGGTCGCCGCGTGCGGCCATTCGGGTCCGCCGAACAGTCGAATTTGGCTCGACCGCGCCGCACCGCCCGGCTCTCCGGAACGGAACCGTGCGCGTGCGACCCGCCCCCGCCTCACGTTTACTGGAGCGCACATGCGAACGCGCGTTACGTGGAACGCGCGTTGCGCAGGCGGACGGAGGAGGGCCGGTGACCGCTCAGGCCGCCCCGGCGAACGCGGAACCGGCCCGGGCCGAGCAGTCCCTGCGGGACGCCCTGCTCAGTCCCGGCTATCTGCGGCTGTTGCCGCTGTGCGTGCTGCTGGGCGTTCCCATCGCGCTGGCCTGCTTCTTCTTCGTCGGCCTCCAGCACGAGTTCCAGCACTGGGTGTGGACGTCGCTGCCCGAGGCGGCCGGTTACGACGCCCCGCCCTGGTGGTGGCCGCTGCCCGCGTTGCTCCTGGCCGGGCTGCTCCTGGCGCCGATCGTCACCCGGATGCCGGGCGGCGGTGGTCACCTGCCGGTGAACGGGCTGGGCGGCGCGCCCGTCGGCCCCCGCGCTCTGCCCGGCACCGTCCTGGCGGCACTCGCCACGCTGCCGCTCGGCGTGGTGCTGGGACCGGAGGCTCCCCTGATGGCCGTCGGCAGCGGGCTCGCCCTGCTGGCGGTGCGGCGGGCGGGCGCGGCCGGGGACCCGAGGGCGAGCGCGATCCTGGCCACGGCCGGCTCGACCGCCGCGATCTCCACCATCCTCGGTGGGCCCGTGGCGGCGGCGGTGCTCCTCATCGAGGGGGCGGGGCTCGGCGGGGCGCAGTTGGTCGTGCTGCTGCTGCCCTGTCTGCTGGCCGGCGCGACGGGCGCCCTGGTCTTCACCGGGTTCGGGGAGTGGACCGGCCTGAAGATCGGCGCCCTCGCCCTGCCCGACGTACCGCCGGGCGCCAACCCGGACGTGGGCGACTTCCTGTGGGGCATCCCGACGGCGGCGCTGGTCGCGGTGTTGATCACGCTCGCCCGCGGGCTGGGCCACCGCACCGTTTCCTGGACGCGGCACCGCACGGCGCTGCGGACCGTCGCCTGCGCCACCGCGGTCGGCGCCTGCCTCACCGCGTACGCCGTGATCACCGGCCGCTCCCCGGCGGAGGCGGCCCTGTCCGGTCAGGCCACCCTCGCGCTGCTCGCCGCGCACCCGCACGCCTGGTCCGTGGGCGCGCTGGTGGCACTCGTCGCCTGCAAGGGAGTGGCCTGGGGCATCGCGCTGGGCAGTCTGCGCGGTGGCCCGATCTTCCCGGCCGTACTGCTCGGCACGGCGACGTCCATGGCCTGCTCCGGCCTCCCGGGCTTCGGCGCGACCCCCGCCCTCGCCCTCGGCATCAGTGCCGCGTCGGCCGCGGTGACCGGGCTGCCGCTGGCCAGCGCGGTGCTGGCGGTGCTGCTGGTGGGCGAAGACGCGTACGACCAGACGCCGCTGATCGTCACCGCGTCGGTGGTCTCCTTCGTCGTCACCCAGCTCGTACGGCGGCCGGAGACGGAGACGGGCAAGGACCCGACGACGGGGACGACGGGGACGACACAGTGACGGAACGCCGAGTCGGGCCACCGCCCGCCGCTTGGCGCGCGGCCCGGCCGTGGCTCGTGCGGATCGGTTTCGCGGCGGGCACGGTCGTCGCCTACTTCCTCCTCCCCCTCGACTACCTGGGCCCGCGGCGGCCCGCGCTGAGCTGGCTGCTGTTCACCGTGGTGCTGGCCGTCGTGGCCACGCTGCTGCTCCGGCAGATCCGTCATGTGCTCACCGACCGTCCGGACACCCGGCCCGGTGTGGTCATCCCGCTGCTGATCATCCTGTCCGTGCACGTCTTCTCGGCCACCTACTACGCCCTCGCCAAACAGCCGGGCGAGTTCTCCGGCCTGCGCACCCGCGTCGACGCGCTGTACTTCACCGTGGTCACGCTCGCCACCGTCGGGTACGGGGACATCACCCCGCTGGGGCAGGCCTCGCGGGTGGTGACCGTCCTGCAGATCGCCTACAGCTTCGTGTTCCTCACCGCCGCCGCGACGGCGCTGACCACACGGGCGCGCGACATGGTGGTCCGAAGGACCGAGCGGGGCCGGCGCGACTGACTGGCGGCGGCCCGGCTGCTGCGCGCGCAGAGGCTGCCGACGGAATCGGCCACGGGTCCGCGTACGGCGGAGGAGCCGGCACACCGGCCGCACCGGCCGGCAGACGGGGCTCAGGGGTGCCAGGGCGCCGGGGTGCCTGGCGGGTCGCCCGCACTCACCGAGCCGAGCCGCTGTACTCCGCCTCCCGAGCCTCCGTTCTGGGAGGCAGGCCGCGCGCGCTCACCCGCGTCCGGCCCGGTCCGCGCCCCCGCCCGCCCGCCGCACGGCGGCGAGCGCGGCGAGCACCGTCCCCACGGCCACGACCAGCAGCCCGCGCAGCCACACCTCGGCCTCGATCTGCGTGGCGAGCACGACGCAGGACGCGGCACCCAGCACGGGAAGCACGGTCGGGGCCCTGAAATGGCCGGCTTCCTTGTCAGCCTCGCCCGGGTCACGACGTAGCACGAGCACCGCCGTGTTGACGATGAGGAAGACCACGAGCAGCAGCAGGACCAGGGTGGACGCCAGGGTGGCGACACTGCCGGTGAGCGCGAGGAGCATCGACAGCACGGTAGTGACCGCGATCGCGGCCCACGGCGTACGGCGGCCGGGCAGCACCCTGGTCAGCGCGGCAGGCAGCAGCCCGTCCCGGGCCATGCCGTAGGCCAGGCGGGAGGACATGATGCCGGTGAGCAGCGCGCCGTTCGCCACGGCGACCAGCGCGATGGCACTGAACAGCCGGGTCGGCACGCCGCCGGCCTCCTCGACGACCTCCAACAGCGGCCCGCTCGACCCGGCCAGCCGGTCCGTCGGTACCGCCACGGACGCGGCGACGCCCACCAGCACGTACACGGCGCCCGCCGTGGCAAGGGCACCGAACAGTGCGCGCGGGTAGGAACGCCGGGGGTCGCGGGTCTCCTCGGCGACGTTCACCGACGTCTCGAACCCGACGAACGAGTAGTACGCCAGCACGGACCCGCTCAGTACGGCCGCCGCGGCTCCCTTCTCCGGCGTACCGAGCTGCCCCAGCCGCGCCACGTCACCGTCCCCGCGCAGCAGCAGCCACGCGCCGAGGACGACGATGACGAGGAGGCCGCCGACCTCGACGACGGTGGCGACGACGTTGGCGCGGGTCGACTCCTTGATGCCCCGCGCGTTGACCAGTGCGAGCAGGGCGAGGAACAGCACGGCGACGAGCCCGACCGGCAGCGTCACGAAGGCCGACAGGTAGTCGCCCCCGAAGCCCCGGGCCAGTGCCGCCACGGAGACGATGCCCGCGGCGAGCATGCAGAAGCCCGCGACGAAGCCGACGAACGGCCCGAAGGCGCGGGTGGCGTAGTGGGAGGCGCCGCCCGCCCGCGGGTACTTCGTGGCCAGCTCGGCGTAGGAGGCGGCGGTGAGCATCGCCAGCAGCAGGGCGACGGCCAACGGCACCCACACCGCGCCCCCGGCGTCGGCGGCCACCTGCCCCACCAGGACGTACACGCCGGCGCCGAGCACGTCACCCAGGATGAAGAAGTACAGCAGCGGGGTGGTCAGCGCCCGCTTGAGCGCCGGGCCGCCCAGCGTGTCGGCCGGTGGCCGTTTTCCGAGTCTCGCCATGGCGCCTCAGGTTTCCCGCCGGACGAGCAGCACACCGCGATCTTCGTACTCGCCGCGCCGGGAAAGCGCTCGGGTGGGCGGCACGTGCGTGCCACCCACCCGATGCGTCGACGCGTCCCCTAGCTCTGCGGACGGCTGCCGTGGTTCGCGCCGTTCTTGCGGCGAGCCTTCTTCTTACGACGTCGCTTCGAGGACATCGAACCCTCCTCTTCCTGTGCTTTCACGTACTATCCACCGGATTGTGGCCCCGGAGATCACGGAGCGCCTTTCCCACCTGCGCGACGGCAAACACCCGACCCTGGAATTCACACGGGTGGCCTACGTCACAGGACGCGGGGACGCGCCGGACGCGCAGCGGAAGGCCGAGCGAGCGGCCGTGACGCGCTTCGCGGTTACTCCGGGACCGCGCCCAGCGTTTCGAGGACGCCGTAGACGCCGACGCACAGGATGGCGACACTGCTGACGAGCAGGGCCGCGGTCAGCCAGGGGTTGTTGCGGAAGCGGGGCGGTACTCCGGTGTAGCGCAGCCGCCAGACGGCGACGACCACGGCGAGCAGGAAGATCCCGCCGCCGATGCCGCCGATCTGCACCATCAGCACGGGCGACTGCACCCACAGGAAGAAGACCGTCCACAGCAGGGGCAGGCACCAGGTGAGGATGCGGATGGTGCGGGTGCGGGAGCGGACGTCGCTCCAGTCGATGACGCCGAGCAGGCCGAGCGTGTTGGTCCACAGCCGGGGCACGGAGGCCGTGGAGCCGATGAGGGTGGAGAAGAGGACGGCGAGGGCGCCGAAGAGGAACAGGTACTCCGCCCAGGGGCCCATGGTGTCGGTGTAGATCCGCGAGAGGGTCGTGATCATCTCGTTGCCCTCGGGCACGAGGGCCTGCGGGTGCAGCACGGACGCGCCGATGACGTAGAAGGACAGGGTGCACAGCACGCAGACGGCCAGGCCGGCCAGCGCGTCCAGGCGCATCACCTTGATCCAGCCCTCGGCACGGCGGGCCCGCTCCTCGCTGCCGTCGTCGGGACCGGTCCAGCGGGCGTAGCCCTTCTCCAGGCACCAGTAGGTGTACGTCGTCATCTCGTCGGCGCCGACACCGGTGATGCCGAAGACCGCGAGGGCGATGCCGACGGTACCGGCCGGGATCTCGAAGCCGAAGCCGCTGCCCAGGTCGTCGGTGCCGTAGCCGAACTCGGTGCCGGGCAGACCGACCGCGAGGCTGACCGTGACGAGGGTGAAGACGACGACGGAGACCAGACAGGCGCGTTCCACGAGGCTGTACTTGCCGGACTGCAGCAGCAGGATGGCGGCGATGGTGACGACCACGGCCCACAGGGCCAGGGAGCCCCAGCTGAGGGACTCGCCGACTATCGGCCACAGCACCGAGCACGCCGCCGCCGTACCGCCGATGATGCCTCCGCGCTGGAACATCTTGGCGAAGTCCATGCCGATCCACAGCCAGTTGATCCAGCTCAGCCGGCCGATGCGCGGGCCGACCTCGCTGTAGCCCTCCAGCGCGGTGCGCCCGTTGAGTATGGTCCAGCGGGCCAGTTCCATCTGGACCCAGACCTTGACCGCGGTCGAGACGATCACCAGCCACAGCAGTGCGAAGCCCGCTTCGGCGCCGAGGGCGGTGGTGGTGATCAGTTCTCCGGAGCCGACGACTGCGGCCGACAGTACGAAGCCGGGACCGAGATGACGGAGCCGGTCACGGAAGACCGTGGGTGCCGGTCGGACATCCTCGGGGCGCAGGGCGTACGGATCGGCCTGCGCGTGCTCCGCCTTCGCGGCGGTGGCGGTGGTCGACATGGCGGTGTTCCTTTGCTGGATCCGGCGTCGTCGCCGGAGCGGAAGGCAGAAGGGGCTGGTGGGGCGGTGAGGCCGAGGGGGGTGGCTTGGATCGGGGGCCGGGGTCAGCCGGCCGCGTGGCGCGGGGGCTCGCCGGCGAGGACACGGAGGATGTCCTCGGCGACCATCACACCCATCGCGCGGTTGGCCTCCGGCGTGCAGGCGGCCATGTGGGACGTGAGGGTCAGCCGGGGGGCCGCGCGCAGGGCGTGGTCGTCCGGGAGTGGCTCGACGGCGAAGGCGTCGAGTGCGGCGGCGGCCAGGTGACCGGAGTGCAGGGCGGCGGCCAGCGCGGCGTCGTCGACCAGGCCGCCGCGGGCGGCGTTGACGAGGACCGCGCCGGGCTTCATGGCGGCCAGCCGGGCGGCGTCCAGCAGCGGCTCGCCGGCCGGCGGCAGGTGCAGGGTGACGACGTCCGCGTGGCCGAGGAGCGCGTCGAGCGTGACGGGTTCCGCGCCCGCCGCGCTCACCGCGTCGTCGGCGACGTACGGGTCGTGGGCGAGCACCCGCATGCCGAAGGCGCTCGCGTAGCCGGCGACGAGCCGGCCGATCCGGCCGAAGCCGACCACCCCGATCGTCCTGCCGTGCAGCTCCGGGCCGAACAGCTTGGGCCAGCCGCCCTCGACGACGGCGATGTGGGAGGCGCTGATCCGGCGGGTGGCGTCGAGGACGAGCCCGAAGGTGAACTCGGCGACGGCCCGCGAGTTCGAGCCGGGCGCGCAGACGACGGGGATGCCGCGGTCGCGAGCGGCGGCCAGGTCGATGGTGTCGGTGCCGACGCCGTGCTTGGCGATGACCTTCAGGCGCGGGGCCGCGTCCATGACCTCGGCGGTGACCGGGTCCATGCCGGCGACCAGCGCGTCGGCGATGGCGATCCGCCGCAGCAGCTCGTCGTGCGGCAGGGCGCGGTCCTCGTACGGGCGGACCGGGCCCGCGCCGCCGTCCGCGAGGAGGGTCCAGGGGTCCGGCGAGTGCCGGGCGAACGTGGGGGTGGTGATGAGCGTGGTGCGGCCCGGCGTACTCATTTCCGGCCCTCCTCGCGCGCGGCGTCGAGGTGCGCGGCGGCGACCTGCTGGAGGTGGACCACGTCTGCGGCGACGGAGGCGAAGGTGAAGCCCTCGGCGAGCCGGCGGGCGGCGCTCGCACCGTCGCCGTTGTGGATGCCCGCGGCGATGCCGGCGGCCTCGGCGGCCTTGCGGATCCGGGTCAGGGCCTGCTCGAACTCCTCGGCGACGTCCGGGTCGGTGGAGGTCTTGCCGCCGATGGCCAGACGCAGGTCGGACGGGCCGACGTAGACGCCGTCGAGGCCCGGGGTGGCGCAGATCTCCTCGACGTTCGCGAGGCCGTCCGCGGTCTCGATCATGGCGAGGACCGCGGTCTGCTCGTGGGTGTCGGCCGGAGCGGGGCCGATGCGCAACTGGGCGCGCATGGGACCGTAGGAGCGGCGGCCGTGCGGCGGGTACCGCACCGCGGCGACCGCGTCGGCCGCGTCCCTCGCCGTGTCGACGAGCGGCACGATGACGGCGGTGGCTCCCGCGTCGAGCGCACGGCCGATGCAGGTCGGGTCGTTGGCCTCGACGCGCACCATGCCGACGGCGGTGGAGCCGCGGGTGTCGGTGGCGATCAGGTTGTTCAGCAGGCCCTGGTAGCCGAAGAGGCCGTGCTGGGCGTCGAAGGCCAGGTAGTCGTAGCCGAGCCGGGCGAGGCGCTCGGCGGCGACGGGTGAGTCGAGCAGCGACCAGTAGCCGATGAGGCGCTGACGGTCGCGCAGTGCGGCGGTGAAATGCGCGGCGGTGGTCATGAGGGGTCTCCGGACTGCTGGGGGCGGTGGGTCAGCGGCTGGGGGCGCGTCGGCTGTTGTGGGTGTCGTCAGCGACTTTGGGCACGTCAACGGCTGTAGACGGCGTCAACGGCTGTAGGCGTCGCCAACCGCTGTAGGCGTCGCCAACGGCTGTGGGCACGTCAGCGGTTGTAGGCGGGCATCGGGCCGCGCAGCGCGGCGCCCACGGCGTCGCAGGCGGCGGTCACGTCCGCGGGCAGCGGGCCCGCCTGCGCGGCGGCGATGTTGGCCCGCAGGTGTTCCGGCCGTGAGCCGCCGAGCAGCAGCGCGTCGGTGGAGGGGCGGTCCAGCAGCCAGCGCAGGGCGAGCTCGGTGAGGGGGAGGCCCGCCTCGTCGGCGATCGCGGCGAGTTCACCGACGGCGGCGAAGAGGTCCTCGTTCCAGTAGCGCTGCCGGTACATCGCGGCGAGCTTCGAGTCGCCGAAGCGGCCGGTGGCGGGGTCGGCACCGAAGTGGTGCCGACCGGTGAGGAGGCCGCCGCCGAGGGGGTTGTAGACCATGGTGCGCAGACCGCTCACCGCCGCGTACTCGACGTACTCCTCCTCGATCCGGCGGGCGAGGAGGTTGTGCAACTGCTGGGCGACGACGGGCTGAGGAGCGCCGACCTCGTCGGCGGTGCGGGACAGCTCGGCGACCTGCCAGGCGGCGTGGTTGGACACACCGAGTGCGCGGATCTTCCCCTCCGCGACGAACTCCGCCACGGTCGCGAGGGTCTCGGCGAGCGGTGTACGGCGGTCCGGCTGGTGCAGGTAGAAGAGGTCCACGTGGTCGGTGCCGAGCCTCTTGAGGCTGCCCTCGAGCGCGTCGCGGAGGCCGGCCGGGGAGAGCGGGGCGTGCTCACCCTGGTCGGGGTGCGGGATGCCGGCCTTCGTGGCCAGCACGATCCGGTCCCGGCGCCCGGGCAGCAGTCCGGCGAGGATCCGCTCGCTCTCGCCCCCCGCGTAGCCGTTGGCGGTGTCCACGCCGGTGAGGCCCGCGTCGAGCGCGGTGTCCAGCATGGCGGCGGCGCCCGCGTGGTCGACGGTGTCGCCGAAGGTCATGGTGCCCAGCACCAGGCGGGAGAGGGGGACAGGGACCTGGGGGAGCTCGATCCCCTCTGTCCCCTGCGGGCCGAGGCCGGGGCTGGGGCCGGGGCTGGTGCCGGTGCCGGTGCTCACGAGCGGTTCCTTCCGGGGCGGATGCCGTGCCGTGGCGCCTTCGAGAAGCGGCGGTGCGGGGCGACGGCCGTTGGTCGCGGTGGAGGAACGCTCGCACGACTGCGTGTTCTACGCAAGAGTCTCGCGCGAATCACGCAAGCTGTGCCATCATCGGAGCACTGCGGACGCCCAGGCCACGGGTGCCGCGCGACCGCCCGTGCGCACCGGCGCCGGGCTGCGGAGGAGGTTCGCGTGTGCCGTCGGGACGACATCCCAGTCGTCGCGCTCGCCGATGATCTGTCGGGGGCGGCGGAGGTGGCCGCGCTGTTGCGGCTGCCCGGACGACTGACACTGCACCCCGCCGACCTCGCGGTATCGGTCGCCGCGGGCGAGTCGGTGGTGGTGGACCTCGACTCCCGGTATCTGGACGACGCCGCCGCGGCCGCCGCCGTACGCGGCGCACTGCGCGGGACGCGCATGGCGGCCGGAACGCCACGCGTGGCCGGAACGCCACGCGTGGCCGGGGCGGCAGGTGCCACCGGCGACCGGGTGGGCGACCTCACGGTGCCCGGTACGGCGCTGCCTCCGGGCTCGCGCAGCGAAGACTCCAGCGAGGCTTCCCGCGCGTTTCGCGCAGCCAACCGCGTTTCGCCGCCCGGTCGTACGCTCTGGTTCAAGAAGTGCGACTCGCTGCTGCGTGGATCGGTGGGCGCGGAGGCCGCCGCCTTCGCCGAGGGGGCCGAGGTCCTGGTGATCGCGACGGCTCTGCCCGCCGCGGGGCGCGTGGTGCGCGACGGCGTGGTCCTCGTCGACGGGGTGCCGCTGCACTCCTGCGCGGCCTGGCGGGTCGAGGAGCGCCCGGCTCCCCGTTCCGTCACCGAGGCCCTGGCACCGCTGCCGACCGAGGGTGTGCCGGTGGCGGCCGTACGCCTCGGGCCCCACGCACTCGCGGGACGGTTCCGGGCAGCGGCGGCGCGTGGGCGGCATCCCGTGTGCGACGCGGAGACCGACGCCGACCTGTCGGTGATCGCCGCGGCGGCGGTGCTGCTCGGGCCGGGGTGCCGGCTCCTGGGCAGCGGCGGTCTGGCGGACGCGCTGGGCCGGCGCATCGGCTCACGCCCGCCGACACGGGACGGGAGGATGGTGCCCGCGCCACCGGAAACGGCTACGGGGCGGGAAACGGTCAGCCGACGGGCAACGCCCGCGGCGCCGCGGGCGGGCGCGGCACCGGAGACCCCCGCGGCGCCGCGGGCGGGCGCGGCACCGCATACGCCCGCCACGCCGACAGCCGCCGGACTGCCGGAAGCCGCGCTCCACGAGCGGCCCCTCCTCATCGTCGCCGGGAGCGCGGAGCCCGGCGTGGCGGCGCAGGTCGCGCGACTCGTGGCGGTCGGCGCCCGCCATGTGGCGCTGGCACCCGAGGAGTTGGCGGGGCCGGACCCCGTCTCGCTGCCGGATCTCGACGCCGGCACGGTCACCGTGGTGTCCGTCGACGGGTCCGGCGGCGTCCGGTCCGGTGCGGCACGCTCGATCGTGGCGGGTCTGGCCCGCACCGTGGCGGCGCTGCCGACCCGCCCGGACCTCGTCCTGACCGGAGGCGAGACGGCCCGCCGAGTGCTCGACTCCATGGGCGTGACCGTGCTGTGGCCCGTCGGTGAGATCCACCCCGGTGCCGTGCACTGCCGGACCGCCGACGGCCGGTCGGTCGTCACCCGTCCCGGGAGCTTCGGCGGTCCCGACTCGTTCCACCGCATCGCGGCGGCGCTCCGCCCCCACCTGCTGCCGCCGCCCGCACCCCCGTCACCGCACGCGTCCCCGGCGCCGGCCTCATCCGTCATGCCGTCCCCTCCCTCTCAACAAGGAGTCACCCAGTGAACGCGCAGCAGCCCCTCCCCCTGATCGGTCTCACCATGGGCGACGGCGCCGGTATCGGACCCGAGGTGATCGTGTCCGCCGTACTGGACCCCGTGACGCTGGGCCGGTGCCGGCCGGTGGTGATCGGTGACGCCGCGCGGCTGCGGGAGGCAGCCCGGATCCTCGGGACCGACTGCGAGATCGTGACCGTACCGACGCCGGCCGCCGCCGAGTTCGCGCCCGGCCTGATCAACGTCATCGACCTCGGACTGCTGCCCGCGGGCCTGCCCTGGGGCGAGCTGTCCCCCGAGGCGGGCAACGCCGCCTACGAGTACGTCAAGCTGGCCGCGGAACTGGCTCTCGCGGGAGAGATCGACGGCATCTGCACCGCCCCCCTCAACAAGGAGGCGCTGCACGCCGCCGGTCACGTCTTCCCCGGCCACACCGAACTGCTCGCCCACTTCACCGGGGTCGAGGAAGTGTCGATGATGCTCTCCACCGAGAAGGTGAAAGTCATTCACGTCACCACCCACATCGGCCTGATCGACGCGGTCAACCGGATCGAGCCCGGCCTGGTCGAGCGGACCGTGCGCCGCGGGCACGACGCACTGGTCCGCACGGGACTGGCCGAACCCGTCATCGGCGTCTGCGGCATCAACCCGCACGCGGGCGAGAACGGGCTGTTCGGGTACGGCGAGGAGGAGGAGAAGATCATCCCCGCCCTGGAGAAGGTGCGCCGCGACGGCATCGACGCCCGCGGTCCCCTCCCCGCCGACACGGCCTTCTTCCTGGCCTCCCGCGGCGACTACGACCTCATCGTGGCGATGTACCACGACCAGGGACACGGCCCCGTCAAGGTGCTCGGCATCGAGGCGGGCGTCAACCTCACCGTGGGCCTCCCCGTGATCCGCACCTCCGTCGACCACGGCACGGCCTTCGACATCGCCGGTACGGGGAAGGCGGAGGCCGGTAGCATGATCGAGGCGCTGCGGCAGGCCGCCGAGATGTCCACCGCCCGCTGAACCGACGTACCGCTAAGGACACTTGATGCCGCCCACCGCCTCCCAGGACCGGCGCGAAGAGATCCTGCGACTCGCCACCACCTCCGGCCTGGCCAGCGTCGAAGAACTCTCACAGCACTTCGGCGTGACCGCCTCCACCATCCGCCGCGACCTCGCCCGGCTCACCGCCGACGGCCGGCTCGCCCGCACCTACGGCGGGGCGATGGCGCTGAACGCGCACCCGGAGGCGTCACTGCGCCAGCGCACGACGGAGGCGTACGCGCAGAAGCGTGCCATAGCCCGATGGGCGGCGGCCCAGGTCCAGCCGGGCGAGACCGTGCTGCTGGACGCCGGGTCGACGGTCGGGGCACTGGCACACGAGCTGCGTACGGCGAACGACCTCACGGTCGCCACCACGGGCCTGACGGCGCTGCATGAGCTGGCGGACGTCGAGTCCGTGCATGTGGAGTGCCTCGGCGGGACGTTGCGCCCGCTCAGCCAGGCCTTCGTCGGCCCGCTGACGGAGGCGGCGCTGGAACGGATGACGTTCGACCGGGTCTTCCTGTCCGCGGACGGCGTGACGGCGGACGGCGGGATCTGCGAGGCGGATCTGCGGCAGACCAGGCTGAAGGAACTGATGGCCCGCCGGGCCACCCGCGTCTACGTCCTGGCCCATGCGGCCAAGCTGGGCCGCGCCCCGTTCCACGCCTGGGCCGCGCTGCCGCACGGCTGGACCCTGGTCACGGACGCCTCGGCGACGGACGCCGACGTGTCGGCGTTCACCGAGCGTGGGACGCGGGTGGTGCTGACCGATTCGGTGGCGGGTTGAAGCGGCGGCGGCCCGGTCCGACGAGGACGAGCAGGGCCGCCGCGCTGTCGCGGCTGGAAGCCATGGAAGCGAACCCGCCGACCACCGACTACACGATGACGAAGCAGGACTGAACCTCCGCGAGCCGAGGAGTTGGTGTGCGCGGCTCAGGGGGCCCACTGGTCACGAGAGGGTGTCGAGGTCGATCGCGTCGGCCATGGCCCGGTACCCGGCGGGGCTGGGGTGCAGGTGGTCGCCCATGTGCAGCCCGTCCGGCAGCCGACCGGTGCCCTCGGGGTCGAGCGCGCGGTCGAAGTCGGCCACGGCGTCGTACTCACCGCCGGCCCGGATCCACTCGTTGACCTCGTCGCGGATCGCCTCGCCCTCCGCGGTCCAGTTCGCCGATCCGCTCCAGGGGAGCAGAGTGGCCCCGACTGTTCCGACCCCTCGGACGTGCGCGGCGCGGATCAGTGTCCGGTGGCCGGCGATGAGCCGTTCCGCCGTCACCGACGGGTCGTCGCGGTCCGCCCCGCACATCCGGTCGTCGGGCAGTTGTATGTCGTTGATGCCGATCAGGACGATCACGGTGCCGGTCCGGGCTGTCGGAGCACGTCGCGGGCGAATCGGGAGACTCCCGCGTCGCCGCCGCAGGCCGAGTCGGTGAGCAGCTTGTTGGAGCCGATCCCGGCGTTCAGCACCGGACGGGGCCGGCCTGCGGCCAGGAGCCGTTCGGCGAGCACGTCGGGCCAACGGTCGTCGCCGTCGACGGTGGCCCCGAACCCGTCGGTGATCGAATCGCCGAATGCCACGACGGCGCCCGGCCGGCGAGTTTCTTCGCCGTGGCGGGCGTGCGGTCGACGATCGGCGCGATCTGGACGATCGGCGCGAGATGCTCGAACGGCAGCCCGAACAGGTCGTGCAGGACGAACGCCAGCCGTTCCGCCGGGCCGAGCGATTCCAGCACCACCAGCAGCGCCAGCCCGACCGAGTCGGCCATCAGCGCCTGCTGCTCGGGGTCGGCCACGTCCTCACGGCTGACCACCGGGTCGGGCAGCCGCGCCTCCAGCGGCTGCTCTCCCCGGCGCTTGCGCGCACGGAGCATGTCCAGGCAGACCCGGCCGACCACAGTGGTCAGCCAGCCGCCGAGATTGTCGACCTGGCGTCCCTCGGACCGGGTCAGCCGCAACCATGTCTCCTGCGTCGCGTCGTCCCCCTCGGCCGGCGAACCGAGCATGCGGTACGCGACCGCCTTGAGGTGAGGACGGTGCTCCTCGAACTGAGCGGCCAGGAAGTCGGAGGGGTTCACGGTCACGCGGTCCTTTCCACGGAGGGTGTCGTACCCTCTGTCGGTCCGAAGCCGCCGAAGGTGACCGGACCGCGCGGTTCGGAAGTTCCCTCGCGAGCGATGACTTCGCTCCGGAACGGGAGTCCTCTCCTCAACGCCCGTGCCGGCACCGCCCGTTCCGGCTACGGGGCAGGCCTACTGTGACAGGAGACGCTCCCGCATGACCGACCCGAGAACGGCAGCAGACCACAACCGGCGTACTGACATCTGGCCCCTGATCCACGCCGAGCGGACGGCGCTGGCGGCTGATCTCGCGGACCTGGCCGACGAGCGGTGGGCGACCTCGTCGCTGTGCTCCGAACTGACGGTGCGCGAGGTGCTGGCGCACCTCACCGCGGGGGCGAGTCTCAACACCCTGCGGTGGCTGGCCGGTGTGGTCCGGTGCCGGTTCGACTTCGACAAGCAGGTGGCCATACGGCTGGCGGAGCAGCTGGGTTCCTCCCCGGCCGAGACACTGGAGAGATTCCGGCGTACGGCACTGAGTACGACCAAGCCTCCCCTCCCTCCCGTGGCCATGCTCGGCGAGACCATCGTGCACGGAGAGGACATCCGGCGTCCGTTGGGCATCGAACGGGACTACCCGATCGACGTGGTCACCCTGGTGGCCGAGTACTACCGGGGCTCGGACCTCGTGGTCGTCGCCAAGGGACGTATCGACGGCCTGGGACTCGTCGCGGACGACGGCCCCTTCAGGGCCGGCTCCGGGCCGCTCGTCTCCGGTGACACCCTGGCCCTGGTCATGGCGATGACCGGGCGCTCGACGTACTGCGACGACCTCGAAGGCGATGGTGTCGAGCTCCTCCGCCGGCGACGGGTGGCGTGACCGCGGACGAGCTGCCGACATCGGGACCCGGCCGACGAGTTGGGTTGCACCGCTTCCCCTCCTTCCCCAGAACGCCACCCGAACCGGGCCCGGCCACGGCGACCAGCCGTGGCCGGGCCCGCGTGGTTTCGCACGGACCGCATCCATTGACTCCGAAAACCGATCACA
>NZ_BAABCQ010000049.1:0-44932 GCF_039539045.1 Streptomyces marokkonensis | reverse complement strand
GGTTCACCTCCCGTCGCAGAAGCGGGTTGACATCACGATTGGGAAGTCCTTTCGGTCATTACCGGGCGAATGGCGGGACGGGAGGCCGTACGCGTGGCGGTGCCGCCTCGCCGGGTACGGGCCGGGTGACCGGGGCGCGATGTGCCCGCGATCCGAGAGGTCGTACGGGCGTGAGCCGGTGTGTGCCGGCACACGCCCCGTACGTAGGGGGCTACGACCAGCGGCGCAGTGCCGCTCGGGCCGGCAGCGTGACCGCGAGCAGGGCCAGGCCGGTGGCGACGGCCGCGAAGGATCCGTACATCAGCGGGGGCACGTACGGCGCCTCGCCGGTCGTGCCGCTCATCATGGGGATCAGCGTGGCCGCGGCGATCGCGGAGCCGAGGACCATGCCCACCGTGGAGACCAGCAGGCCCTCCCAGCGCAGCATCGTCAGTACCTGACGCCGGGTGGAGCCGACGAGGCGCAGCGTGCCGAGCTCGCGACGGCGGTCCAGGACCGTCATCACCAGGGTGTTGACCGCGGCGACGGCGGCGAATCCGCCGAGGACCGCGGCCATGGTGTTGTTCATCCAGGCGCCCAGCTTCGCGTCGAGGTTCTGCTCGGTGGCGTAGCCGGAGGCGTCGGTGACCTTGCCCAGGGCGGTGAGCGACTGCTCCGAGCCGCCCCGTACGAGCAGGGTGCTGCCGAAGCCCGAGGTGATGTGCCCGGTGAGAGACGCCCGGTCCATGGTCACCGTGGCCAGGCCGAGGCCGCGGCCGTAGACCGCGACGATTTCGGGGCGGACCTCGGTACCGTCGGGGAGGTAGAGCGGAAGCCGGTCGCCGACGCCGGCGTCCGCCGAGTTCGCCAGGGTCCTGCCGATGGCGATACGGCCCTTGCCGAGCTGGTCGAGGCTGCCTTCTCGTACGTCCAGGTCCTGCACCTTCGCGAGCTCGGCGCCGGAGCCGGTGACGCCCTGGGTCGCCGCGCCCTGCAGCGACTTGAACTCGCCGGAGCCCACCGGCACCAGCACCTGTGTGTCCAGCAGGCCGACGGCCGCCTCCACGCCCGGCGCGCGGGCGGCGCGCGCCGCCGCGTCCACCGGGAGCCCCGCCGGGTCGGTGACCACGTGGTCCGCGGTGATGCCCGCGCGCAGCTGCTTGTCGGCGGCGTGGGTCTCGCTGGTGTGCATGAAGACGAGCGTGGAGGCGAAGGCCATGGCGAGGGTGATCGGGGTGATCGCGGAGGCGAGGCGGCGGGCGTTGGTGCGGGAGTTGGCGGCCGCGAGCTCGGCCGCCGGGCCCGCGCCGCGCAGCGGGAGGCCGAACAGGCCGGCGCACAGCCGCGCCACCAGCGGGCCCAGCAGCCCGACGGCCAGCATGAAGCACATGACGACGCCGAGGGCGGCGCCGGCCGCGTCGTCCCCCGCGGAGCCGGCGGACACGCCGGTGAGGATCGCCCCCGAGACAAGGGCGCCGACGCCGAGGACGGTACGGACCAGGCCGGGCCGCAGCCGCTCCACCGACGCCTCCGACAACGCCTGTCCGGGCTTGATCTTCGCGGGTCGGCACCCGGCCATCCATCCGGCACCGAGCGCGGTGAGCAGCCCCACGCCGACGGCAGCGAGCAGCGGGAGTCCGGAGACGTGCAGGTCCACGGCTTGTGGGACGGCACCGCGGTCCTGCAACTGCCCGAACCACCAGTGCGCGAGCCCGATGCCGGGCAGGCACCCGGCGATCCCGGCGAGCGGAGCGACGAGCAGTGCTTCGGAGGCGACCGCGCGGCGGATCTGCCGCGGGGTGGCCCCGACGGCGCGCAGCAGCGCGAATTCGCGGGCTCGCTGGCCGACCGACAGCGCGACGGTTCCGGCGGCGGTGAAGACCGCGACGATGGCGGCGATGCCGCCGAAGGAGCCGCCGATTCCGAAGAGCGTCTGCTTGGCGTGGCCGAGGCCCGGGTCTTCGACGGCGCCGCGGTCGTCGCCGGTGGCCACCTGGGCGCCGGAGCCGGTCAGGGCCTTCTTCACCGAGCCGGCCAGGGCATCGGCATCAGTGCCGTGCTTCGCCAGCACGACGATGGCGTCCACCTTGCCGGGGTGTCCGGCGAGCGTGGGGGCCTGGGCGTCGGCGAACCATGCGACGGCGCCCGCGACACTCGTGGTCCGGGCGGTGTCCGCGGCTTCGGCCTCGGCGACGCCCGCGACGCGGAAGTCCTGCTGCCCGGCGGCGGTCCGCAGCGCGACGGTGTCGCCGACAGCGACCTTCGCGGCGCGGGCCGTGCCCGCGTCGAGCACGACTTCATCCTCGCGGGGCGCGGAGCCGGTGGTCAGCGCGGTGCCGGTGAAGGTGTGCGAGCCCCATCCGTGCGCGGTGAGCACCCCGCCCGGAACGGGGAGTTCGCGTGCGCCCAAGTCCGCGCCGTCGTCCGCCGCGCGCACCGGGAAGGTGAAGTCCGGGACGGCGGCGGCCGCACCCGGCGCCTGCGCGGCCTTCGCCACCAGCCCGGCGTCCACCCGTGCGATGTCCGGCAGCGGGACCGCCTCCTTCTCGCGGTCTTCGCCGCTGCCCGTGACGACGTACTCGTACTGGTCCGCCGCCGCGACGACGGGCGCCTGCGCGTACCGCTGCGGCGGCACCGACGCGCGCAGACTGGTCTCGAGCAGGATTCCGCAGGCCGAGACGATCAGTGCGGCCATCAGCAGCGCGAGGAAGGTTCCCGCGAAGGAGGCGGGCTTGAAGCGGACGGCCTCACGGGCGAGTCCGTTGGGGCGCCTCATGCCGCTGCACCCGCCATCGCGCCCGGGCGGGAGGTACGGGAGGTGAGCACGGCCATCCGTGCCGCGATCTGCTCGGCCGAACCGTACTCGAGGTGGTCGGAGAAGGCGCCGTCGGCGAGAAACAGCACGCGGTCGGCCCAGGCGGCCGCGGCCGGGTCGTGGGTGACCATGACGACGGTGGCGCCGAGGGTGTCCACCGCGTGCCGGAGCAGTCCGAGGACCTCGGTGGCGGTGCCCGTGTCGAGGGCGCCGGTGGGCTCGTCGGCGAAGATCACGTCCGGGCTGGTGACCAGGGCGCGTGCGATGGCCACGCGTTGCTGCTGGCCGCCGGAGAGCTCGCCGGGCCGGCGCTTCGCCTTGCCGTCGAGCCCGACCCGGGCGAGCACCGCCTGCGCCCGGCGCCGGTCCTGGCGCTTCCCGGCCAGGCGCATGGGCAGCAGTACGTTCTGCTCCACGGTGAGGGAGGGCAGCAGGTTGAAGGCCTGGAAGACGAAGCCCAGACGGCTGCGGCGCAGCTCGGTGAGCTCGTTCTCGTGCATGGCGGTGATCTCCGTACCGCCGAGGCGCACGGAGCCGGCCGACGGCCGGTCGAGGCCGGCGGCGCACTGCAGAAACGTGGACTTGCCGGACCCGGAGGGGCCCATGACGGCGGTGAACGTGCCGCGCGGGAGGGCGAGGTCGATACCCGCTAGGGCGTGTACGGTGGCCGCCCCGCGGCCGTACTGCCGCCGGACGCCGCGCAGCTCGACGGCGAGACCGGGCGTGGCGGCCTGGTCCTCGGGACGGTCGTCCGCCTTCGGCCGGTCGTCCGCCTCGGGCCGGTTGTCCGCCTTCTGCCGCTTGCCTCTGCGTAGCCTCATGTCCCGTCTCCCTCATACGTGCACTTCTGTGACGGGTGAAGAGTGCGTGGACGGCTGCGCGCCGGGCGTCATACCCGGGAGCCAATGTGGAGGTGCTACCGCGGTAGGGGGTGGAGGAGGGGAGGACCCCGGCCCTCCCCGGCGGGTGGTGCCCGCCGTCCGGCGCGGCGGGCCGTGGACTCGTGTGCAAGAGGGGTGGGTGGCGCATCGCACGGCCCCGGACGGCGCGGGCGCCCGCCCGGCCGAGCCGCTGCCTCGCCGGTGCCACGCCCCGGGCCCGGCCCACAGGGCTGCAACGGGGCGAAGCACCCCCCGCGCGCCGCGCCCGCGGTGGCTCGGAGCCCCGGCCCGTGCTTCGGTGCGGGCCGGGGCTCCGTCCTTACCGGCCGCCCCGCGACGGGGGGCTGCTATTCGCCCGCGGCCACCAGCCCCGATTCGTACGCGAAGACCACAGCCTGGGCGCGGTCGCGCAGGTCGAGCTTGGTGAGGACGCGGCTCACGTGCGTCTTCACCGTCTGCTCGGCCAGCACCAGCGTCGTCGCGATCTCCCCGTTCGACCGGCCGCGAGCCACCAGCGTGAGGACCTCGGTCTCGCGCTCGGTCAGGCCCTTGAGACGCAGCGCCGGCTTGCCCCGGGCGACGGGCCGCTGCTTGGCGAAGTCCGCGATGAGGCGGCGGGTCACGGAAGGGGCGAGCAGAGCGTCGCCCGAGGCCACGACGCGTACCGCCGCGATGAGGTCGGCCGGCGGCGCGTCCTTGAGCAGGAATCCGCTCGCGCCCGCCCGCAGCGCCTCGTAGACGTAGTCGTCGACGTCGAAGGTGGTGAGCATCAGGACGCGCGGCCGGTGCGTCACACCCGGCGGCGGCGTCAGAAGGCGGCGCGCGGCCTCCAGGCCGTCCATCTCGGGCATGCGGACGTCCATCAGCACGACGTCGGGATGGGTGCGCCGGCTCAGCTCGACGCCCTGCGCGCCGTCGGGGGCCTCGCCCACCACGTCGATGTCACTCTGGGCGGCCAGCAGCGCGGCGAAACCCGCTCGCACCATGGCCTGGTCGTCGACGATGATGACACGCGTCGTCACGTTGGATCCTTTTCACTCAGTGGGAGTTGCGCGACGACCCGGAAGCCGCCGTCCGGCAGCGGCCCCGCGTCGAGGGTGCCGCCCGCGAGCCGTACCCGCTCACGCATACCGACGAGACCGTGCCCGGTGCCGCCCACCTCGAGCGGTGCGGCGGGCGTCTGTGGCGGCGGGCCGTTGGCCACCAGGACGGTGAGCCGCGCGTCCTTTGGCGAAACGGACTCCGGCACCGAGAGCGACACCTGCGTCCGTGCGCCCGGTGCGTGCCGGACGACGTTCGCGAGGGCCTCCTGGACGATGCGGTACGCGGACAGGCCCACCGCCTCGGGCACGTCGGCGTCACAGGGGGTGAACTCCACCGGTCCGCCGGCCCTCGCTGTCGCTTCCGCCAACTGCGCGATCTGCGTCAGCCCCGGCTGGGGTGCGAGCTCTCCGTGCGCGTCCTCGTTGCGCAGGACTCCGAGGAGCCTGCGCATCTCGCCGAGCGAGGCGCGGGCGGTCGCCGCGATGGACGTGAACTCCTCCCGCACCTTTGGCGGCAGTCGGTCGAGGCGGTACTCCGCGGTGTCCGCCTGCACCGTGATGACGGACATGTGGTGCGCCACCACGTCGTGCAGCTCGCGCGCGATCCGGGCGCGTTCCTCCAGCAGCGTCCGCCGGTCGCGCTCGGCCTCGCTGATCGTCTCCTGTTCGGCCAGCCTGCGTTGCACCTCGTGCCGCTCGCGAAGCGCACCGGCGCACACGAGGGTGACACCGCTGAGCATGGTGAGCACCGTGCTGTTGCTGTTCGTACCGTCGGGCACGACGGACTCCAGGCCGATTCCCGCGCCCGCCGTCGCCAGCCACACCAGCAGCAGGGTCCGGCGCCGCTCGCGCAGGCCGAGGGCGAGGCAGAGGCCGACGTACCCGACGATCTCCATCGGCGGGTACGGCCACAGGAGCCGTTCCTCGAAGTCGACGGCGAGCAGGGCGAGAGCCCCGGCCACGTCCGCGACGAAGACCACGTACCAGGCCTGCAGCGGACGGAGGACGGCGAGCAGCAGTGGTGCCGACTGCACGACCGCCAGGGCGCTCGCGACGCCTCCGTTCAGTCCGTAGTCGACGCTGAGCACCCGGATGGTGGTGGGCAGCAGGGCGACGCACAGCACGAACGCCACGCCCCAGGGCAGCAGCCGTACCCACCGGCGCGAAGCCCCCGCGAACAGCGCGCGCGGGCGTCCCTCCTTCACTGAGGTCATGAGCACCAGCCTATGTGCGACGGAACGGCGTCGGACACGCGGAGCCGTCCGGCAAAAGGGCCCGCCGGTAGGAGTCGACGAGGCGGGTCTCGGCGTAGGGGATGCCGAGGTCGCGGCAGTGGGCCTTCACCGCAGGCCGGCCGATTCTCAGGTGCGGGCGGGGGCATGCCGGGAAACCAGTCGGTGAGGGGTTGCCCCTGCCGGCGGCGACTGCGCCCTCGCTGCCCCGGAACGGCAGGAGGCGGAGAAGGAAACAGGGCATCCGGTGGTGAACGGCGCAGCCGGCACGGGCACGCCCGACGAAGCCGCTGCCGCCTACGGACTGTCACCGCCCCCTACGGTGCCACCCGGCCGCCCGCCTCAGGAACGGCCTGGCCGGACCGGCCCCCGCGTCACCCGGCCGAACCACCGCTCGCCGGCCGGCCCGCGAGGCCTGGGCGGGACGTTCGTGGTTGCGCCGATCTGAGAAGGTTGTTGTACAGACGTCTCAGGTGTTTGGCCGCGGGGCACCTGGCACCGTCCGCCTCGCATTGACGGCAAGTCCGCAGATGGTGTTCGTAGTCTTCGCGCGCCAGCTCGAGGGGGTCGTACGACGGATTCATTCGACTTCCTGTTGGTCGTCCGGGTGTCAGAACCACGGGCACATGGGGGGGGTGGGCTACCTCAGGTAATCGCGTGAGGTGCGGAGATCAACTCTGTTCTTGTTACTTGGAGTACAGCAAGCCGAGCCGGGCATTGTGCCCGCGGGGACCGGCCGGTGGTGCCCCTTTCCTGGACCGATCGCGCAGCGGAAGTCGGCGTCCGAGCCGGAGGCGTCATGGCACCGCCTTCCCCGAGGCCCCGAGCCGTTCGAGCGACGCCGCCGTTCGCGACCTACCACGGGTCATGTGTGCGCTGGACAGCGGCGTACGCAGTTGCGAAGTACGGGTGATCCCTGATCTCCTGACCTGCGACGTGGGACTGCCTGTCATCTCGTGGTGAGCGTCGCGCAACGGTGCCGGCAGGCACCGTGTACGCCGTTTGCGCTGTGCGGCAGTCCAGCCATCCCCGACCGGCGACTGGACCTATGACAGACCGTGCTCAACCCGAGACAGCCGACGACGAGCAGCCTCCGGCGCGGGACGACCGCGCCTTCTTCGGGCAGCCGAAGGGCCTGCTCACGCTGTCCGCCCTGGAGGTCTGGGAGCGTTTCTCGTTCCTGGGCATGCAGGCGATCCTGGTCCTCTACTTCGCCGACTCGGTGGCGAACGAGGGCCTGGGTATGGACCCGGGCACCGCCGCCTCCGTGTCGGCCGCCTACGGCACCCTCGTCTACCTGGTCTCCGTCGCGGGCGGATGGCTCGCCGACCGCATCCTGGGCTCCTACCGGGCGGTCCTGTGGGGTGGCGTCCTCATCGCCCTCGGCCACTACTCCATGGCCGTCCCCACCGCCGCCATGACCTGGGTGGGCCTGGGCCTGATCAGCGCGGGCACCGGTCTGCTCAAACCCAATGTGGCCGCCATGGTCGGCAAGCTCTACCGCACCGCCGACGACCGCCGCGACGCCGGCTTCGCCCTGTACTACATGGGCATCAACATCGGCGCCTTCGCCGGGCCGCTGATCACCGGCTGGCTCGGCGAGCACCAGGGCTGGCACTGGGGCTTCTCCGCGGCCGCCTTCGGGATGACGCTGGGACTCGTCCAGTACGTCACCGGACGGCGGCACCTCGCCGGACGCAAGCACACCGCCGAGTTCGCACTGGCCCCGGCGGCCATGCGACGGGCCGTGTGGCTCATGGTCACCGGAAGCCTGGCCTTCGCCGCGCTGTGCGGCGTGCTCGCGGGCGTCGGCTGGCTCACCATGGACCGGTTCGTGGACGTCCTCACGGTCGTCTCGGTGATCGCGCCGGTCGTCTACTTCTGGATCATGTTCACCAGCCCCCGGGTCACCACGGAGGAACGCGGGCGGCTGCGGCCCTACATCGTCCTCTTCCTCGCCTCGGTGGTCTTCAACTTCATCCTCTTCCAGGCGTA
Organism: Streptomyces marokkonensis; assembly: GCF_039539045.1. NCBI lineage: Bacteria > Bacillati > Actinomycetota > Actinomycetes > Kitasatosporales > Streptomycetaceae > Streptomyces > Streptomyces marokkonensis. The sequence goes on along the minus strand of NZ_BAABCQ010000049.1, from coordinate 36,987 downwards.
CTCCACGATGATGCTGCTCGCCTCGACGAACGCCGACACCAGCATCCTCGGTTTCGACTTCCCCTCCAGCTGGTACGCCTCCGCGCTCGGGGCCTTCGAGGTGGCGCTGGCCCCCGTGGTCGCCGCAGTCTGGGTGCGGATGGGCCGACGCCAGCCGCACGCCTCGAACAAGATCGCGTTCGGGGTCGTTCTCGGCGGTCTGTCGTTTCTGCTGATGGCGATTCCCACCGCGGGCCACGACGGCACCGACTACCGGATGGCCGTCTGGTGGATCATCGGCTCCTACCTGCTGCTCGGCCTCGGCGACGTACTCCTGGAGACCTCGGGTCTCTCGGCCAGCAGCAAGCTGGCGCCGAAGGCGTTCTCCAGCCAGACCATGGCCCTGTGGTTCCTCTCCCTGGCCCTCGCCAACGGAATCCAGGCCCAAGTCGTGAAGATCTACGACGACGTGTCCCACCCCATGTACTTCGGCGTCAACGGCGCCATCGCCGTGGTCCTCGGCCTGGTCGTCGTAGCCCTCGCGCCGTGGCTGCGGCGCACGATGCACCCCGTCCACTGAGCACCGGCCCGCCGGAAGGTACCGCCCATGCGCATTCGCACAGACTTCCCGTACGAGACGACCCACGACGACATCCGCATCCCGCTGCCGGACGGCACCCGGCTCTACGCGCGGATCTGGCGGCCGCTCACCGACGAGCCGGTCCCCGCCCTGCTGGAGTACCTGCCGTACCGCCTCAGCGACTGGACCGCGCCCCGCGACAGCCAGCGCCACCCCTGGTACGCGGGCCACGGCTACGCCTCCGTCCGCGTCGACGTACGCGGGCACGGCAACAGCGAGGGCCTGCCGGGCGACGAGTACGACGCCACCGAGCTGGCCGACGGCGTCGCGGTCGTCGAGTGGCTGGCCGCGCAGCCCTGGTGCAACGGCAAGGTGGGCATGTTCGGAATCTCCTGGGGCGGCTTCAACTCGCTCCAGATCGCCGCGCTCGCCCCCGAACCGCTGAAGGCCGTCGTCACCGTCTGTTCGGCGGACGACCGGTACGACAACGACGTGCACTACATGGGCGGCTCGGTCCTCGGCGTCGACATGCACGCCTGGGCCGCCACCATGCTCGCGTTCGTCTGCCGTCCGCCGGACCCGGAGTACGCCGGGCCGGAGTGGCGGGAGATGTGGCTGCGGCGGCTGGAGGCCGTCGACCCGTTCATCCACACCTGGCTCGCCCACCAGCTCCGCGACGACTACTGGAAGCACGGCAGCGTCTGCGAGGACTACTCCGCCATCGACGCCGCCGTCCTCGCCGTGGGCGGCTGGCACGACCCGTACCGCGACACCGTTCTCCGGCTCGTGGAACACCTCCCGAACGAGCGGGTCCGGGGTCTGATCGGCCCCTGGTCCCACCAGTACCCGGACCGCGGTCTGCCACCGGGCCCGCCGATCGGCTTCCTCCAGGAGACGCTGCGCTGGTGGGACCACCACCTGAAGGGCGAGGACACCGGCGTCATGGACGAACCGCTGCTCCGCTCCTGGATCAGCGAGTCGCACCCGCCGGCCACCGTCTACCCCGAACTGCCGGGCCGCTGGGTCGGCGACCCGGCCTGGCCGTCGCCGTACACCACTCCCGCCACCCATGCTCTCGGGGGCGATCCGGTCGTCGTACGCTCCTCCCAGCACACCGGTGTCGACGCCGGACGGTTCTTCCCCTTCGGCAACGACGCCGACCTGCCGCCCGACCAGCGCGAGGAGGACGCCCGCTCGGCGTGCTTCGACTTTCCCGTCACCGACGGCCCCCTCGAGATCCTCGGACGCCCCGAGGTGACCCTGCGCCTTCGGATGGACGTACCGTACGGGCAGGCCGTCGCCCGGCTCTGCGACGTCGCGCCGGACGGATCCTCGACCCTGGTGACCCGCGGCGCCCTCAACCTCGCGGCGCGCCGGGGCCGGGACCGCAACGTGCCCTGGCCCCTCGGGGCCACGGAGACGGTGACCTTCCAGCTCAACGGCATCGGCCACACCTTCCCGGCCGGACACCGCGTCCGTCTCGCCGTCTCCTCCGCGTACTGGCCGTGGCTCTGGCCGCAGGCGGGCTCCGACGGCTTCGTTCTGGAACCGGCCGGCTCCGCACTCGAACTGCCTGTTCGCGACGCCGGTGATCACCCCGAGGACACCGGTGTCCGCTTCGAGCCCGCCGAGCAGTCCGAGCCGTTGCGCGTGGCCGTGCCGGCGACATCGGAGGAGGAGCAGCGCCCGGAGCGTCTGGTGGTGCGTGACGTGGCCCAGGGCGAGTGGCGGCTGGAGGTGGATCCGCGCTACGGCGGGACCCGCGTGTACCCGGACGGCCTGGAGTTCTCCGAGGACGCGCTGGAGACCTACACCATCCGGGAGGACGACCCGCTGTCGGCGCGGACCAGGTCCGACTGGTCCGTCCGTCTGCGCCGCCCGGAGCGTGCCTGGGACGTACGGGTCGAGACCCGGTCGGAGATCACCTGCGACGCCGATGACTTCGTCACGTCGAACGAGGTGGTGTGCCGTGAAGGCGAGGACGTCGTCTTCCACCGCACCTGGGAGAGGCGCATCCCCCGGGTCGCTCGCTGAGCGCGCCCTCGCGGCCATGATGGTAAGGGCGTCCGTACGCGTGGGTGACGGGCAGGACGTCGATGAGAGGGCTCACGCCTCGCCGCGTGCCTTCATCACCGTCCTGTTCAGCACCCACAGCCCGATTCCGATGGCCAGGAGGACCCCTGCCCGGATGTAGACGTGCGCGGGCCGGTCGGACAGGGGGCCGGCCAGAATCAGGGAGGTGACCGCGCCCAGTACCGGCAGAGCGGTCGGCGTACGGAAGTGCTGGTGCTCGACCCGGTCGCGGCGCAGGACCAGTACGGACACGTTGACCACGGCGAAGACGCACAGGAGCAGGAAGGCCGTGGTGTCGCCGAGGCCCGCGATCTCCCCGGTCGAGACCAGGCCGATGGCGAGAAGCGAGACGAAGACGATGCCGACGACCGGGGTGCGGCGCCGGGGGAGGACACGGCCCAGCGCGCGCGGCAGGATGCGTTCGTTCGCCATGCCGTAGCAGAGCCGGGACGCCATCATGATGTTGATCAGTGCCGAGTTCGTGACCGCGAACAGGGCGATCAGTGCGAACAGCTTCGGCGGGAAGTCCAGCCCCCCGGCCTTGACGACCTCCAGCAGCGGGCCGCTGGAGCCCTCCAGTACGCGGTAGTCGACGAGCAGCGAGGAGACCAGGGCGACCAGGACGTAGATGGTCCCGGTGACGGCGACGCCGATGAAGATGGCGCGCGGGAACGTACGCACCGGGTCCTGGGTCTCCTCGGCCATGTTGACGGAGTCCTCGAAGCCCACGAAGGCGAAGAAGCCCAGGGCCGTCGCCCCCAGCACGCTGGTGAGCAGCGCGTAGCCGGTGCCCCCTGCCTGGAACTCGCCGAGCCGGGAGGGGTCGCCGTCACCGGTGAGGACCGCCCAGGCGCCGACGGCGAGGATGACGAACAGGCCGGTCAGTTCGACCACGGTGAGGACCACGTTGGTCTTCACCGACTCGGACACGCCGCGCAGATTGAGGGCCGCGAGGGCGAGAACGAACAGGATCGCGACGAGGGTGGGCGGGAAGAAGTCCGTGAACTCGGCGAGGTAGTCGCCGCTGAAGGCGCGCGCTGCCGCGCTCGCCGAGGACAGGCCCGAACACATGACCATGAAGGCGACGATGAAGGTGAGGAACGGTACCTGGAACGCCTTCTGGGTGTACAGCGCGGCCCCGGCCGCCTTCGGGTACTTGCCGACGAGCTCGACGTACGAGGCCGCTGTCAGGATCGCCACGACGAACCCGATGACGAACGGCAGCCACAGCGCACCGCCCACCTTGCCGGCGACCTGCCCGGTGGTCGCGTAGATGCCGGTGCCGAGGATGTCGCCGATCACGAACAGGATGAGCAGTTTGGGGCCGATGGCCCGCCGCAGAGGAGTGTCGTCCGCTCCCTCCGGTGAGGCAGTGGCGTCTTTTCCGTCTGTGGTCACGGAGACTCCCCCCGAGGCGTCCGGTACGGAACAAACGTCTCCCCTGCCCGGGGGACCGGTGAGTCATGCCGGGTGCAGCACATCCGACAACTCCACACCGAACCGCTGGGTCGCGCACCCGGAATCGTCCTCCGAGGCGTCCTCTTGATGCCTGCGGCCTCCGGGCGTCTCGGCAGGTTTCGAACGCAACGACGCCCCGGCCTGCCGGGCCGCCGGTAGGACGGGTCAGCGAAGCTTGACCGAGCCGCCGTCGGCCATGACGGTCTGCCCGGTCATGTACTGCGCGTCGTCGCCGGCGAGGAAGGCGACGATGGGAGCGACGTCCCGGTCGGGGTCGCCGAACCTGCCGAGGGGCACCATGGCCGCGGACTGGGCGTACTGCTCGGGACGGGCCTCGGCCCACTGGGCCACGCCGGCGGTCAGAGCCATCGGGCAGACCACGTTGACCCGGATGTTGTGCGGGGCCCACTCGTTGGCGGCCACCCGGCTCAGGCCGCGGATGGCCTCTTTCGCCGCCGCGTAGGAGGCCTGGTTCGGCTGACCGTTCAGACCCGCGCCGGAACCGAAGTTGATGACGGAGGCGTTGCCGGTCTTCCTCAGTTCCGGCAGGGCGGCGAGCATGAAGTTGCGGGTGGCGTACAGACCGGTGTTCATCGCGAGGTCCCAGTCGTCGTCCGTCTGCTCCTCGAACGGCTTCTGCCGGGACACACTGGCGTTGTTCACCAGCACGTCGAGGGAACCGAAGTGCTCGACGGCGGCGGCCACGGCCGAGTCGGCGACTGCCCGGTCGGAGACGTCACCCTTCAGGAAGACCACGGCGTCACCCAGTTCACGGCTCAGCACCTCACCGGCCTCCTCCTGAAGGTCGACGACCACTACCCGGGCTCCGCGCGCGACGAAGACCTTCGTGATGGCGCCGCCGATGCCCGAGGCGCCTCCGGTGACGATGGCCGACTTGCCCTGCAGGCTGAGAGAAGTCATGAAGTGATTCCTTTCGTGTGTGCCTGCGACGCAGGCGGTCCCGCGCAGCGGGATGGCGGGGTGAGCGACGGGAGCCGGGCCGAAATACGGCGAGGAGAGCCCTCGAGCACCCCGATTCCATGTGCATGATGCACTCGCTATGCACAATACACAACACTGGCGTGCGGTGACGTGGCGCTCCCGGGCCCGCGGCTCAGCCGGGGAGCTGAGCCCGTCGCCCGGGGGCCGCGGACGACTGCATGGTCATGCCCCCGTCGACGACCAGCAGCTGGCCTGTGAGGTAGCGGGACTCGTCGGAGGCGAGGAACACCATGGTGTGGCCGATGTCCTCGGGCGAGCCGAGGCGGGGCAGCGCGTTGCCCTTCTTGAGATCCTCGATGACGCCTCGCGGCAGGTTGTTCTCCAACGCGGGGGTCAGGACGGCCCCGGGGGCGACGGCGTTGCAGCGTACGTTCTGGGGCCCGTACTGGACGGCGACGGACTTGGTGATGCTGACCACCGCGGCCTTGACGGCACCGTAGGAGGTCTGCAGGACGTCGCCGACCAGGGCTGCGACGGACGCCGTGTTGATGATCGATCCGCCCCCCGCGCGCAGCATGTGCGGGATGGCGTGCCGGGTGCCCAGGAGGGTGCTGGTCACATTGCGGGCGACCGCACGATGGAACTCGTCCATGTCCAGGCGCAGCAGGTCCAGGTCGGTACGCGGATTGGTGCCGCCCACGTGGTTGCAGAGCACGTTCAGGGCGCCGAACTCCCGGACGGTCGCGTTGACCATGTCCGCGATGGAGCCCTCGTCGGTGACGTCCACCGTGACGGGCAGTGCACGCCCGCCCGACTCCTCGATGAGCGCGGCGGACTCCTCGGCGGCCGCGGTGTCGTAGTCGGCGACCACGATCCGGGCACCTTCCGCACCCATGAGTTCCGCCGCGGCACGGCCGATGCCGCTGCCCGCGCCGGTGATGACGGCGACCTTGCCCTTGAGGCGTTCCATGGGGGTACTTCCTTCGCAGTGTGGAGGTGTCTGGTGGTTCGGCGGGAGGCGCCGGCCGGGACCGCCGCGGCCTCCGAACCGGCGGCGGGCCGGGGAAGACGCGGGATCGATCATCGACATCACGATGATCTGCCAGACCTCCGCCATGAGCAGCAGCCCCACCCGTAGCCGGCACCGATCACACACAGACCGGTCAGCAGCGTCACGCGAGCGCCGTGTCGAGCGGAGAGCGGCGCGAAGGCCGTCATGCCCAGGCCGCTCGACGCCGGCGCCAGGCCCGCCGCGGACAGCTGTCGCCAGTTCCGCGCTCATGTGGGTCTCCATGCCTCGGGGATACCTTCTGCCGCGCCCACGACACTCGATGAGCCGCGATATGTATGCTACATACATAGTTCATCATGCACAACGAGCCGGACTCGGATGGGGTGCGACCATGAGCACTGATGACGTGAACCATCGAGGAAGGACGGCCGAGCAGATGAGGGAGTCGAGCGCGGAGGAGCGTCGCCTGGGCGCCCTTGAACGTGAGCTGACCCTGTTGTCCCGGCATTTCATCGCCTCGCGCCGCCCGCGGATCGGTCAGAGTCTGGACCGTTCCGCCTACGTCCTGCTCACCCGGCTGGAGACGGGAGAGCCGCTCACGCTCAAGGAGCTGGCCCACACCTTCCAGGCTGACGTGTCCACCATCAACCGACAGATCAGCGCCATGCTCCGTCAGGGCCTCGTGGAGCGCATCCCGGACCCCGCCGGAGGCATCGCGCGCAGGATCCGGCCCACCCCGACCGGCTTGGAGCGCCTGGAGGCGGACCGGGCCATCAGCCGCGCGGGAGCCGCCCGGCTCCTCGAAGCGGCGGAATGGAGCAGCGAGCGGACACAGCAGTTCCTCACGCTGCTGGTCGAGTTCAACCACGGCATCGAGCGGCTCGAAGGCCAGAACGCTCGGGAACAGCGATCACAAGGGCGCTGACTCCTCGGACGGGGCTCCTTCACCGCCGGGCCGCCGCACGGGCTCGCCGTGACGGGCAGCCGGGGGAGGCCGGATCTCCGCGAGGCGCAGTACTCGTCGGCCGGGGGCGCTACGCGTATCAGGGCTCCGTTCGGGCAGGGGCGAGCCGGGCGGCAGCCGCGTCCCAAGCAGCGCTGTCACCAACTGGGGTGTAGCGCCTGAGGTGCTGGGTGGAGGCGACGAGCCGGCGCATCTCCGCCAGGTCGGTCACCAGCCCTGCCGCTCGGGCCTGGACGAGGATGTTGCCGAGGGCGGTGGCTTCGGTGGGCCCGGCGATGACGGGCAACCCCGTGGCGTCGGCGGTGAGCTGGCAGAGCAGGTCGTTGCGGGAGCCGCCGCCGACGAGGTGGATGCGGGTGATGTCGCGGCCGGCGAGTTCGGCCGCCTGCCGCAGGGTGCGGCGGTGGGCCAGGGCGAGGCTTTCCAGGATGCAGCGGACGACAGCCCCCTGACTGCCGGGGACGGGCTGGTCCGTACGGCGGCAGTACTCGCGGACCCGTTCCGGCATGTCGCCCGGGGTGAGGAACTCTGGGTCGTCCGGGTCGACGAGCGCGCCGAACGCCCTGGACCGGGCGGCCTCGGCCAGGAGTACGGGGATGTGTGTGGGCAGGCCCTGCGCCTCCCAGGTCCGGCGGCACTCCTCCAGCAGCCACATGCCCATGATGTTGCGGAGGTAGCGGACGGTGCCGTCCACGCCGAGTTCGTTGGTGAAGTTCGCGGCCCGGGAGTCCTCGGTCAGCACCGGGGCGTCCAGTTCGAGGCCGGCCAGGGACCAGGTGCCGCACGAGATGTAGGCGAAGTGCGGTCCGGTGGCCGGGACGGCGGCGACGGCGGAGGCGGTGTCGTGCGAGGCGACGGTGACGACCGGGGTGCTCGCGTCGAGACCGGTGTGAACGGCGACGTGCGGCAGGAGGGTTCCGGCCGGGTCGCCGGGGCGGCGCAGGGGCGGCAGCAGAGCCGGGTCGATGGAGAGCCGTTCGAGGAGTTCGCCGGACCAGGTACCCGTGCGGGCGTCGAAGAGGCCCGTGGTGGAGGCGTTGGTCGCCTCCGCCCCGATGGTTCCGGTCAGCCAGTGGACCAGCAGGTCCGGTATCAGGAGCAGAGTGCGGGCAGCGTCGAGCTGGCTGGTGCCGGCCGCCGAGGCGAGCTGGAAGACGGTGTTGAACGGCAGATGCTGCAGCCCGGTGATCCGGTACAGCTCCTCGGGCCCGACGCGGGGCCAGACCTGCTGGGCGGCGTCGTCGGTACGACTGTCCCGGTAGTGGTACGGGGTGCCGAGAAGTACGCCGTCCGCGTCGAGGAGCCCGTAGTCCACCGCCCACGTGTCCACGCCGATGGAGACGACCGAGCCGGCCCGGGCGGCCTCCCGCAGTCCGTCGACGGTTCCCTGGAAGAGCGCGAGCGGGTTCCAGTGCAGACCGTCGGGCAGGCGTACGGGCGTGTTGGGGAACCGGTGGGCCTCGGTCAGGTCGAGGTCGTCTGGCCCGACCCGGCCGAGGATCACCCGTCCGCTGGTGGCCCCGAGGTCGACCGCGGCGAACGCCGAGGGGAAGGCCGAGGAGGCCGGGGTGGTGGTCACGTGGTGTTACCTCCGCTGTGCGCGGCGAGGAGTGATGAGGCGAAGGGACCCGGAGGCGTTGGAGAGCTGGGCGATGAGGGCCGGGGCGCCGGTCCGTGCCGCGCCCGGTTGCCGCCGCGCGAGTCGCGGCGGCGATCGGGCGGGTGTGCGGGTCAGCGCAGGAAGGCCGCGGCGACACCCGCGTCCACCGGGACGTGCAGCCCCGTGGTGTGGGTCAGGTCGCCGCCGGTGAGGGCGTAGACCGCGTTCGCCACGTGCTCGGGCAGCACCTCGCGCTTGAGCAGCGTGCGCTGGGCGTAGTACTCGCCGAGCTTCTCCTCCGCCACGCCGTACACGGCGGCCCGCTTGGCGCCCCAGCCGCCGGCGAAGATGCCGGAACCGCGCACCACGCCGTCGGGGTTGACGCCGTTGACGCGGATGCCGTGCTCTCCGAGTTCGGCCGCCAGCAGCCGCACCTGGTGTGCCTGGTCGGCCTTGGTCGCTCCGTAGGCGATGTTGTTGGGGCCCGCGAAGACACCGTTCTTGGAAGCGATGTAGACGATGTCGCCGCCGAGCTTCTGCGCGGTCATCACCCGGGCGCCCTCGCGGGAGACCAGGAAGGAGCCGCGGGCCATGATGTCGTGCTGGAGGTCCCAGTCCTTGGCCGTCGTCTCCAGCAGCGGCTTGGAGACGGAGATGCCGGCGTTGTTGACGACGAGGTCGACGCCGCCGAAGGCGAGAACGGCCTCGACGAACGCGGCGGCGATCTGCTCCTCGCTGGTGACGTCCACGGTCACGGCGACGGCGCGGTCCGGCCCGCCGAGTTCCTCGGCGACGGCCACCGCGTTCGTCGCGTCGAGGTCGGCGACCACGACGCAGGCGCCCTCGGCGACGAGCCGGTGGGCGATGGCCCTGCCGATGCCGGAGCCGGCACCCGTGACGAAGGCGACCCGGGTGGCCAGCGGCTTGGGCGCGGGCATCCGTCGCAGCTTGGCCTCCTCCAGCTCCCAGTACTCGATGCGGAACTTCTCCGACTCCTCGATGGGGCTGTAGGAGGAGACGGCCTCGGCGCCGCGCATCACGTTGATCGCGTTGACGTAGAACTCGCCGGCGACCCGGGCGGTCTGCTTGTCCTTGCCGAAGGAGAACATGCCCACCCCCGGTACCAGGACGATCGCGGGGTCGGCGCCGCGCATGGCCGGCGAGCCGGGGACGGCGTGCCGCTCGTAGTACGCCCGGTACTCGGCGCGGTACTCGGTGTGCAGCTCGGCGAGCCGGGCGATCGCCTCCTCCAGCGGTGCCCCGGCAGGCAAATCCAGGATCAGCGGCCGGACCTTGGTGCGCAGGAAGTGGTCGGGGCAGGACGTGCCCAGGGCCGCGAGACGCCGGTGCTCCGTGCGGGAGAGGAAGTCCAGCACCGTCTCGGAGTCCGTGAAGTGGCCGACCTGGGGCAGGTCGGCGGATGCGATCGCGCGGACGTACGGGGCGAGCGCGGCGGCACGGGCGCGCCGCTCCTCGTCGGGCAGCGGCGCGTAGCCGTCCCGCACCGGGCCGAACGGCTCCGGGCGGCCCTTCTCGGCGAGGAACGCCTCGGCGGTGCGGATGACGTAGCGCGAGTTGGCCTCGCACTCCTCGGAGGTGGCGCCCCACGCGGTGACACCGTGGCCGCCCAGGACGCAGCCGACGGCCTGCGGGTTGGCCTCCTTGATCGCGGCGATGTCCAGGCCGAGCTGGAATCCGGGCCGACGCCACGGCACCCACACGACCTTGTCGCCGAAGCACTCGGCGGTCAGCTTCTCGCCTTCCGCCGCGCAGGCCAGCGCGATACCGGAGTCGGGGTGCAGATGGTCCACGTGGGCCGCGTCGATCAGGCCGTGCATGGCGGTGTCGATGGACGGCGCGGCGCCGCCCTTGCCGTGCAGGCAGTAGTCGAACGCGGCGACCATCTCGTCCTCGCGCTCGACACCCGGGTAGACGCCCTTCAGCGCGTGCAGCCGGTCCAGGCGCAGCGCGGCCAGTCCTTCGGCCTTCAGCGTGCCCAGGTCGCCGCCGGAGCCCTTGACCCACAGCAGTTCCAGCTCGCCACCGGTGACGGGGTCGACGGCGGTGCCCTTGGCGGACGTGTTCCCGCCCGCGTAGTTGGTGTTGCGCGGATCCGATCCCAGCCGGTGCGAGCGCGCCAGGAGTTCGGCGACCTGGGGGTGGATGGCGGAGGCCATGGTGTTCTTTCCTTCGGGAGGGGTTGACGACGGAGGGTGCCCGAGGCCGGGTGGCGCGCCTTGGTGGCGTACGCGCCCCGGCCGGGCGGCGTCCCGGGGTGGTGCTACGCGCCCCAGCCGGCCTGTTCGCCGCCCACGCGTTCGGCGGTGATCCGCTCCTGCCAGCCGCCGGCGCGGTAGGCGGCGATCGGGTCGGGGTTCAGGCCCCTCTCCTCGCGGACCTCGGCCAGCAGCGGCCGCACGTCGGTGTTGTACGCGTCCATCAGGACGGCGTTGGCGGCCAGGACGTCGCCGTCCTTCTGGGCAGCGGTCAGCGCCTCGTCGTCGATCAGCAGGGCCTTGGCGGTGGCTTCCTGCACGTTCATCACCGAACGGATGATCGCCGGGATCTTCGCCTCGATGTTGTGGCACTGGTCGAGCATGAAGGCCACGCCTGCGGCGGGGTCCAGGCCACCGTTCTTGATGACCTCGTGGAGGATCCGGAAGAGCTGGAAGGGGTCGGCGGCGCCGACCATCAGGTCGTCGTCGGCGTAGAAGCGGGAGTTGAAGTCGAACCCTCCGAGCTTCGCCTCGCGGAGCAGGACGGCCACGATGAACTCGATGTTGGTGCCCGGCGCGTGGTGGCCGGTGTCCACGACGACCTGGGCCTTGTCACCGAGCTTCAGGCAGTGCGCGTAGGCGGTGCCCCAGTCGGGGACGTCGGTCGTGTAGAACGCCGGCTCGAAGAACTTGTACTCCAGGAGCATCCGCTGGTCCTCGCCCAGGCGCTCGTAGACGACCTGGAGGGCCTCGGCGAGTCGGTCCTGGCGGGCCGCGATGTCGTCCTGGCCCGGGTAGTTGGTACCGTCGGCGAACCACAGTTTCAGGTCGCGGGAGCCGGTGGCGTCCATGATGTCGACGCACTCCAGCAGGTGGGCCAGCGCCTTGCGCCGCACGGCGGCGTCGGGATGGCAGACACTGCCCAACTTGTAGTCGTCGTCCTGGAAGACGTTGGAGTTGATGGTGCCCAGTTCCAGGCCCCGCTCCTTCGCGTACGCGGCCAGGGCCGCGTAGTCGTCGACCTTGTCCCAGGGAATGTGCAGCGCCACCCGGGGGGTGACGCCGGTGAACTCGTGCACCTTGGCCGCGTCGTCCAGCTTCTCGCGCGGTGTCCTCGGCACGCCGGGCTGTGCGAACACCTTGAAACGCGTGCCGGAGTTGCCGTAGCCCCAGGAAGGCGTCTCGACCCGCTGGTCGGCGAGTGCGGTTCTCACGGCAGTGATGTCAGGCATGTCCACCTCTGGATGCGCAAGCTGCCCCGTCGCGGGGGACTTGAGGAACCTGCTTGTATGAATCGATTCAGACTGGCGCCGAAACTAACCCGTGGCACACCTGCCGTCAAGGGTCCTCACGGCACTCGGCCCATATGTCGCCTGCCGCCCCGTCGCACATCCGGGCAACGACTTGCGTCTCGGACCCTTGACGCCCCGGACGGGCTGAAGCTAGCTTCCCGGCAATCGCATTGAAACATTTCACAGCAGGGGTTTCCGCTCGGCACACGTACTTGGGGAGAACTCATGACTCATCCCGAACCGGAGACCACCCCGGTGCTCGCCCTGGAGGGAGTGAGCAAGTCCTTCGGTGCCGTCCGAGCTCTGCGTGGCGTTTCACTGCGGCTGTACCCGGGCGAGGCCCATGCCCTGGCGGGCGAGAACGGCGCCGGCAAGTCCACCCTGATCAAGACCCTCGCGGGCGTGCACCGTCCGGACACCGGAACGGTCCTCCTCGACGGCGAGACGGTGGGCTTCCACAGTCCGGCGGACGCCCGCGACGCGGGGATCGCCGTGATCTACCAGGAGCCGACGCTCTTCCCCGACCTGTCCGTCGCGGAGAACATCTTCATCGGACGGCAGCCCCGGCGTTCCCTGGGCAGGGTGGACCACCGCACGGTCGCGTCGGCCGCTGCCGGTCTCTTCGCCCGCCTCGGGGTCGCCCTCGACCCGGAGCAGCCGGCCCGCGGTCTCTCCATCGCGGACCAGCAGCTGGTGGAGATCGCCAAGGCGCTGTCCTTCGACGCACGCGTGCTGATCATGGACGAGCCGACGGCCGCCCTCACCGGCAGCGAGGTGGCCCGGCTCTTCGGGGTGGTGAGGACGTTGCGTGAGCAGGGGGCGGCGATTCTCTTCATATCGCACCGTCTGGAGGAGATCTTCGAGCTGTGCCAGCGGGTCACCACCCTGCGGGACGGTGCCTGGATCGCCAGTGAGCCCCTCTCGGAGCTCGACGCGGACGGGCTGGTGCGCCGCATGGTCGGCCGTGATCTGGAGGAGCTCTACCCCAAGCAGGAGTCGCGGATCGGCGAGGTCGCCCTCAGCGTGCGCCGGCTGACCCGCGAAGGAGTGTTCGCCGACGTCTCCCTCGACGTCCGGCGCGGCGAGATCCTCGGTCTCGCCGGGCTGGTCGGGGCGGGCCGCAGTGAGGTGGCCCGGGCGGTCTTCGGTGTCGACAGGTTCGACGGCGGCGAGGTCGAGGTGCGCGGCCGGAAGCTTCCTCCGGGAGCTCCGAGCCTGGCCATGGCCGCCGGTCTCGCCCTGGTGCCCGAGGACCGCCGCGCCCAGGGCCTGGTGATGGACATGTCCATCGAGCGGAACATCGGGCTCACCGGCTTCGCGGACACCTCCCGGGCCGGGCTGATGAACCGGCGGGCCGAGCGCAGCCGCGCCGTGGACTGGGCGACGAGGCTGCAGGTGAAGTACGCGCGACTGGCCGATGTGGTGGGGACGCTGTCGGGCGGCAACCAGCAGAAGGTCGTACTGGCCAAATGGCTCGCCACGGCTCCTCAGGTGCTGATCGTGGACGAGCCGACCCGCGGTATCGACGTGGGGACGAAGGCGGAGGTGCACCGCCTGCTGTCCTCGCTCGCCGCAGACGGCGTGGCGGTGTTGATGATCTCGTCCGACCTGCCGGAGATCCTCGGTATGGCAGACCGCGTCCTGGTGATGCACGAGGGCCGGCTGACCGCGGAGTTCCCCCGGGCGGAAGCGACCGAGGAGACCGTGATGGCAGCCGCGACCGGCCGCACCGACCGGGGGAGGAAGGCGGCATGACCACGACCGTCGATCCTGTGCGGCCAAAGGTCGCGGCGGAATCCGCCACCGGGCGGCGGCTCCTGGACAGGATGTTCAAGGCCCGTGAACTGGCCGTGTTCGCCGTGCTGGTGGTGATGCTCGGCGCGACCCAGCTGTCCAACTCGCAGTTCCTGTCGCAGCAGGGCATCAGGGACCTGCTGCTGAACGCGACCATTCTCGTGCTGGTCGCGATCGGCCAGGCAATGGTGGTGATCACCCGCAACGTCGACCTGTCGGTCGGCTCCGTGCTGGGCGTCTCCGCCTTCACAGCGGGGCTTTACCTCGAGGACGGCGGCCACCCGCTCGTCGCCGTCCTGCTGGCCGTGGGGGTCGGCGCGCTGTTCGGCGTGGTCAACGGCGCACTGGTGAGTCTGGGCAAGGTGCCGGCACTGGTGGTGACTCTGGGCACCCTCTACATCATCCGCGGCATCGACTCGATCTGGGTCGGTTCCCGGCAGATCACGGCGAGTGCCCTGCCCGACGGCTTCGTAAACTTCGGCAGTGACGGCATCCGGGCGGTGCCCTACCTCGCACTGCTCACCGTGGCCGTCCTGGTCGTCGTGGCCTACTACCTCCGCAACTACCGCAGCGGGCGGGACATGTACGCCCTGGGGTCCAACCCTGAGGCCGCCCGGCTCGCCGGTGTCCCGGTCCGGGCCCGCGTCATGACGGCCTACGTGGTCTGCGGGGCGCTCGCCGGTCTCGCCGGCGCCCTGTACCTGTCCAGGTTCGGCAACGTCGACTCCAACACCGGCAACGGATACGAACTCGTCGTGGTGAGCGCCGTGGTAGTCGGCGGCGTCGCCTTCACCGGCGGATCGGGGACCGTGTACGGCGCCGCGCTCGGTGCCGTACTGCTGACCTCCATCAACGGTGTGCTCCCCGCCCTCGGCGTGAGTTCGGTCTGGGTCACCGCCCTCAACGGCTTCCTGCTGCTGCTCGCCATCGCCGTCGACCGGGTTCTGGCGCTCAGAGTCTCCCGAGCCCTGCGCAAGAAGGCCGCACAGTCGAGGAGTGCCCGTCATGCCTGACACCACCGTCAAGTCTCCCGTGCTCTCCCGCCTCGGCGGCGCGGTGCGCTGGGACACCTCGGTCGGCGTTCTGCTGGTCGTCCTGCTGATCTGTTCCTTCTCCTTCGTGGAGAACTTCGGCAACGCCCTGAACGTGTCGTTCCTCATCGGCAACACCCTGCCCATCGCCCTGATCGCCCTGCCGATGGCGATGCTCGTGGTCTGTGGCGAGGTGGACCTCTCGGTGGCCTCCACGGCCGGTCTCTCCAGTGCCGTGATGGGCGCGCTGTGGAACGCCGGCGTGGCGATCGAGACGATCATCCTGCTCTGCGTCCTGCTCGGCATGGTGTGCGGCCTGGTCAACGGTCTTCTCGTCACCCGGCTCGGGCTTCCTTCGCTGGCCGTCACCATCGGCACGCTCGGCGCCTACCGGGGCATCGCGCAGATCGTGCTCGGATCCGACTCCGTGACCGACTTCCCGGCCCAGTACCTGGACTTCGGGGCCGGCCGGTTCGGGGACACGTTCCTCCCGTACGCCGTCGTCCCCTTCGTCATCCTGCTGGCGATCGCCGTCGTCGTGCTGCACGCCACGCGCTTGGGCCGTTCGCTGTTCGCCATCGGCGCCTCCGAGGAGGCCGCCCGCTTCGCCGGTGTCCGGGTCAAGCGGCTCAAGCTGGCCATGTTCGTGTCCACGGGTGTGGTCTCCGCTCTCACCGGCGTCTTCTGGACGCTGCACTACGCCAGCGCCCGCTACGACAACGCCACCGGGCTGGAGCTGTCCGTGATCGCCGCGGTGCTGCTGGGCGGCATCGACTTCGACGGCGGCAAGGGCACGCTCGGCGGCGCCGTCGCCGGTGTGTTCCTGCTCGGCACGATGCAGAACGTCATGAGTCTGCTGAACGTCTCCGCGCAGTCCCAGACCGTGGCGACCGGGGTCCTCCTGGTGATCTCCGTTCTCGCCCCGCGGATCGGCCGCCAGGTCTCCCAGGCACGGGCCAGGGGGAGAACGGCGCTCCCCCACCGCTGACGGCCCCTTCCCCGTAGTCCGTCCTCACCGGCTGTTCTCCGCCCTCCCGGCCGGTACGCCAGGCCGCAAGGGCCCCCTCCCCCTCCCTCCCGCCAGGCAAAGGAACCTCCCATGTTCGGCAGCACCGCCCGATCACGTCGCCTGACCCTCGCCCTCGCCGGTGCCACCGCCCTGGCTCTCGGCGCCACCGCCTGCGGCGGCACCACCAAGGACGACGCGTCCAAGGACAGCGGCAGCGCGGCAGTCGGCAAGGCCGATCCCGACGCGGAGACCAAGAAGGGCCTCACCGTCGCCTTCCTGCCCAAACAGGTCAACAACCCCTACTTCACCACCGCGGACAAGGGTGGCGAGAAGGCGCTCGAGGAACTGGGCTCCACCTTCAAGGAGGTCGGCACGAGCAGCGGAACCGACACCGCCGGTCAGGTCAGCTACGTCAACACCCTCACCCAGCAGCAGGTCGACGCCATGGCAGTCTCCGCGCAGGACCCCGGTGCCCTGTGCACCGCCCTCAAACAGGCCATGCGCAACGGCATCAGTGTCGTCACCTACGACTCCGACACCAACAAGGACTGCCGCCAGGTGTTCGTCTCCCCGGCCTCCGCAGAGGACCTCGGGCGCACCCTGGTCGAGTCGCTGTCCCGGCAGATCGGCGGCAAGGGCGAGATCGCGATCCTGTCCGCGGCGCAGACCGCGACGAACCAGAACACCTGGATCGACGTGATGAAGGAGGAGCTGAAGAAGCCCGCCCACAAGGACATCGAGCTCGTCAAGGTCGCCTACGGGGACGACGACGCCCAGAAGTCCTTCCAGCAGACCCAGGGCCTGCTGCAGGAGTACCCGAACCTGAAGGGCGTCATCTCGCCCACGACCGTCGGCATCAAGGCCGCCGCCCAGTACCTGTCCGGCTCCAAGTACAAGGGCAAGGTCAAGCTGACGGGGCTCGGCACCCCGAACGACATGCGTGCCTACGTCAAGAACGGCACCGTCGAGGAGTTCGAGCTGTGGGAGCCGGCCAAGCTCGGCGCACTCGCCGCCCACGCCGCGGTCGCCCTCGAATCCGGCCGGATCACCGGCAAGGAGGGCGAGACCTTCGCCGCCGGAGCTCTCGGCACCATGACCATCGGTGCGGACGGTGTCGTCTCCCCGGGTGAGCCGACCGTCTTCGACAAGAGCAACATCGACGCGCACGACTTCTGATCCGTACATCAGTCGTGGGCCCCGGCGACCGTCGGGGCCCCCACGCTCGACAGCAGGGTGATCCGATGCAACGCGTGTGTTTTCTTCTCAAGGTCCGCTCCGGGAGGGTCGCCGAATACCGCGAGCGTCACAAGGACGTGTGGGCCGCCATGCTCGCCGCGCTCTCCGAAGCCGGCTGGCGCAACTACTCCCTCTTCCTGCGGGAGGACGGCCTGCTCGTCGGCTATCTCGAGACCGACGACTTCGAGGCGGCCCGGGCGGCCATGGACGCCACCGAGGTGAACGCGCGTTGGCAGGCCGAGATGGCGGACTTCTTCGAGGAACTGGACGGGCGGGCGCCCGATGCCGCCATGCGCCCCCTCTCCGAGGTCTTCCACCTGGCGTGAACCGGAGCAGCGGCCTCGCAGGACGAGCGGTCGGCGCGCTGTCTCGCCCGGTCGCCCCCGCGCCCGGCAGTCGCGGGGCCGTCCCGCGCCGGTCAGCTCCGCCACCGGCTGCGGGCGGCCGGCGTTCCCACCACCCGCATACCGATCGCCTGAACGCGGTACACGCAGGTGTCGTCGCTCCACAGCGTCGCGTCGGCGGTGGCCCATCGGCTTCGCGCGTCCTCACCGATGTCCATGATCTCCATGTCCACCCTGATCAATCGGGTCTCCGGGGTGATCTGGCCCCGGTACTTCCACGTGATCTCCTGACCGGGCGTCACCGGCTCGAACCGGGGAGACGGGATGCCGTCCGTGAGTTCTCGTTCGATCATGTAGTACTGGAGCAGGCGGCACATCGCCTCGACGCCGAGGGACCCCGGCTGTACCGGATCCTGGAAGAAGTGCGCCTTGAAGAACCACTCCCCGGGGTCCACGTCCTTCTCCGCCCGCAACCGGCCGAGACCCGCGCCGCCCGCGTCCGGCCAGTAGGCCGTAATCCTGTCGAGCATCAGCAGCATGGGGCCGGGCAGTCGCGCCGGACCGTCGAAGAGGGGCCCGGAACGCGTCGTGAGATCGACCGTGTGGTCGCACGGTGCCGTGAGCCGGGCCCGGTCGGCCGCCGGGACCGGGAGTCCCTCCTGGTGTTCGAAGACCGCGTGCGGGAAGAACCCGAACACCGTCGACAGTTCGAATACGCACTCGCCGTCGGCCACGCACCGGACCGTGAACGACTCGACGATCATGTCGCCGCCGCGCGAGACACTGGTCAGCTCGGCGTGGGTGCGCACGGTCCTCGTGGCGGGGGTTACCTCACCGGTGACCGTTCCGCAGCCGTCGAGGTTGCGGAACAGCAGATCGACGTGGCTGGTCAGGGCGCTGCCCACGTAGGTGGCCAGCCAGCCGCACGGTTGCAGGGCGATCTCCATGAGGACGGCGAAGGGCATCGTCCCGCCGTCGTTCTGCTCGAAGAACCAGGCCTGGTCGGGAACGTCGTACTCGGCTGTCACCCCGCTGCCTTCGCGCATCCCGTTCGGCGGCCCTTCCACCGCGACGACGCGGCTCATGAAGTGGTAGGGAGGGCCGGGCAGTCGTGCGGCCCTCCGAGTGCCGTCGAAGCGCTCGTAGGCCGGGCCGAACGCCTCACTGGGCCTGCCCCACGCGCACGCCAGCAGCGAGGCGTAGTCGAAAGCGAAGCCGTCCACCACTGCCACCGCCGTGGGCTCGCGGTGCCCCACCAGGCCACCGGGCGAGGCGACCGGTACCGGGGTGCCGCGGGGCTGCCCGGCCGGCGGGGCGAGCTCGCGCCAGTGGGCCAGTGGCCAGTCCGGCACCAGCCGGAGCCCGACATGCCGGCCGTGGAAGGCCCGGCACCCGTCGACGGTGCCCAGCACGTCGGCGTACAGGGTCGGCACCGGTCCGGCCGACACCCCGCGCACGAACACCTCATACACGATGCGTCGGCTGTTCGGCGTGGCCTGGCCCCGGCACTCGGCCGTGCTGGGGGCGTCGTCGACCGGCTCGAAGCGCCAGCCGTCCCGGTCGATGGTGAAGCCCATGGCTGCCAGGTAGAAGGCCATCGCCTGCGTGCCGCCCTGGAGCATCAGGGTCCCCGGCATACAGGGGTCGTTCTTGAAGTGCCCGTCGAAGAACCAGTCGTCCCGCGCGACGGGGGTCTCGGCGCGCAGGTAGCCGCGGCCCCACGGCCCGCCTGCCGGGTCGAACGCGGTGACCTCGTGCAGCAGCCGGAGCCTTCCCCCGTCGGTACGCGGTGACCTGACGTGGGCCGCGGCCCGCTCCCATCCGGGCCCGAAGCAGTCCGTGGGCCGCCCTTGCGTGAAGGCCCGCACCTGCTCCGCCGTGAAGGCGCCGTACTCGCAGCGGACGGCAGGGGGGTCGGTGGGGAGGTCATGGCCGGGCGGGCTCTCGGCGGAGTCCGCCCGCACTCCGGCGCTCCGGCCGAGTTCGTCCTGGGTGAAGAACCCCGCCCGGCCGTCGCGAACGCTGAGCCGGAGCCTGCCGTCGACGTGGCAGTCGTAGTGGAAGAAGAACAGCCGGACGCCGTCGTGCTCGGCGTGTCCGTCGATGTGGATCTCGTACGACAGCGTCTCCCCCGCGCGCGGAGGGCTTCCGTGGTACGTCAGTTCGCAGCCCAGCAGCCGGTAGGCCCGCTCGCCACGGGTCAGCAGGTCGATGCCCAGCCAGCTGATGAGCAGGAGGTCCGCCTGACCCGCCTCTACCATCAGGCCGCAGGGCATCCGGCCGGTGGAGTCGAGGTACCAGCTGTCGAGACGGACGTCGGTCTCCGTCCAGATGGTGCCCCGGTGGTTCGCCGGGCCGGGTGCGAGCAGTGCCGCCGGTTCGGCGTCGATGCCGGTGACGCGGTCGGCCAGCAGCATCGGTGGTTCGGGCATCCGGGTCTGCACCGCGTAGGCGTCCTGTGCGGCGAACTCGGGCCCGAAGAGGGCGGAGATCCGGCCCGAGGCCAGGTGTTCCAACTGGGCCCGGTCGAAGCGGGGTCCGGGCCGGGGCGCCGCCGGTAGCGGTGGGAGAGGCGCGACTGCCACGGGTGGGGCGTGTCGCAGGGCGGCGACGGCCCGCTCGGTGATCCGCAGGAACTGCGTGTGCAGCCGCGTCTGTCCGGCCATGACGTCCTGGTGGATCGCCGCCACGCGCAGGGCGTGCCGGGCGGCCAGAACGCGCCGGTCCGCCGGCAGGGCGTCCGGCCCGCCGGTCGCGCCGGGTACGGCGGGTCCAGCGGGTACACCGGGCACGGCGGGCACACCGGTCACATCGGGTACGCCGGGCACACCGGATACGCCGGGCACGGCGGCGGCCGTAGCCGGCACAGCCGTCGGGACGTGCCGACCGGACGGGACGCACTGGCCGGGCTCCGGCATGGGCACGGGAACCAGCCGAGGCGCCACGGGCAGGGTCTCCACGGCCAGGCCGATCGACGACGGCAGCCGGGGCTCCCCCAGCACCCGCACCTCCAGGGACCGACCGGTGCGCACGTCCGCCTCCGCAGCGCTCCGCAGTGCGGCGGACAGCGCGTCCGCCCGTACGGGCACACCGGCTGCCGCGAGTTCGGCCACGGCCAGGTACAGCTGCCGCAGGCCCCTGCCGTGCGGAGCGTCCAGGGCGACGGCGACATGCTCACGGGCGCCGAGCACCCGTTTGATCCACCCGGTGCACAGTCCACCCGGCCCCTGCTCCACGAAGATCCGGACGCCGTCGGCCCAGGCCCTTTCCACCGTGCCGGCGAAATCGATCGTGCCGAGGCCCTGGGCGGTGATCGCATCGGCGGCCCGCTCGGCCGTCGGAAGGTAGGCCTGCCGGTCGGCCTCGCTGTAGAACCGCACGCCGGGCACCTCGGCGGTGGGCCGCAGGTGGAGGTTCCTCCATTCTTCGCGGATCTCGGCCAACTCCGGTGCGTGGGCGGCGAGGTCGTAGTCGATCGCGATGGCGTTGCCGGCTCCGAGTCGGCCCACGACAGCGGCGCAGGCCCGTGACTCTCCGCCGACGACACAGATGCCGGGAGCGTTGACCGCCATCAGGTGAACGGCCCGGTGTTCCGCGATTTCGTGCCTGACCCGTTCGAGGGGCGCGGTGACCAGATAGCTGGACCACCGGGTCCCCCGCACACCGGCGCGTGCCCACGCCCGCCGTACCGCGCGGAGTTCTCCGGTCAGCTCCACGGTGAACAGGCCGCTCTCCCGGGCGGCCGTGTACAGGCCCTCGGCGTCCGGCCAGGCCCCCAGGGCCACCAGGGCGGCGGTCTCGCCGGAGGAGTAGCCGATGGCGGCGTCCGGTCGCAGGCCGAGCAGCCCGCGGCACAGCTCGGTGTGGACCGTGGCGAGCCGGGCGGCACCGCGGATGCGGTCGAGCGTCGTCGGCCCGGACTCGGCCCCGGGGTCCACGGGTTCGGCGACCGCACCGTGCCTGGCCAGAACGGTCTCACCGAGTGAAGGGAGGGCGAGCAGCAGCTCTCGTCCCATGCCCGGGTAGGCGGCCGAGCCGTTGGTGTACACGAACACGGTCTCCCCGGCCACCGGCGCGTCCCGGTACCCCACACCGCCGGGTTTGACCCCTCCCTCGGCGAGCCAGCGCCGGGCGCCCCGCACGCACGCGTCGAAGTCGGCGTCGCCCTCGACGAGAGCCAGGCGGGCGGGACCGTCCCAGGACTCCGCCCCCCGGTCCAGCGCGGCCAGCACCTCCTGCCGGTCGCCCCCGGAGAACACGTGCAGCCGCGGCACGGCTCCCCGGACCCGGGGCCGGACGTCACCCGCACGCAACCGGACGCGCGTGGTGGGGGCTTCCAGCGGCGTGACGACCGCCTCAGCGGTGCGCAGGTCGGCGCGCGGCTCGGCGGGCTCACCCGGCCGGGGCACCGCGCGATGCAGCAGGGCGGTCGCGGCGACCGCGACGGACAGCAGTCCCTGGGCGGCGTGGACCCGGCCGAAGAGCGACGCCGGGTCGAACGTGGCCGTCTCGCCGTCTCCGGCCAACGGTTCCGACTCGCTTTCGGCGTCCCCGACCAGCAGATCCGGCTCGCCCTCACCCGCTCCCTCGCTCTCCTGGTCGAGGAGGGCGAGCACGGTGTCGCCGTCCCTGCGGGCGGCGGCGAGCGGTTTCAGCACCAGGACGACGGCCGCGTCCCCGGTCTCCGTCTCGTGGCCGAGTTCGCGCAGGGCGGTGCGGTGCACCGCTCCGCAGGCGAGATCGGTGGCGCCGACCAGCGCGGCATCGGCCTCGCCGGCCCTGATGGCCCGGGCCGCGAGTCGCAGCGCCACCAGGCCGGACGCCTCCTCCGCCGACACCGCGAAGCCGGGCCCCGCCAGGTCGAGTTGGGTGTTGATCCGGTTGGCCACGAGGTTGGGAAGGGTGCCGACCACCCGCTCCGCTCCCATGGAGGGCACAAACGCGTCCTGGGCGCGCGCGAGGAGGCCGGGGCCGACGTCGAACCCGGACCGCTCCACCCAGTGCGGCAGTCTCCAGCGCGCGCCGCCGCGTGCCACGTCGAGGTCCACTCCCGCCCCGATGAGCACCATGGTCCGCCGACGGGGCAGCGACACCCCCCGCACGGCCTCACGGGCGGCTTCCAGCACCAGGAGCTGATGGGGCGAGGTGCTCTCCAGCGACACGGGCGGAAAGCACAGGTCCGGCAGTGCGACGTCGATCTTCGTGGTGGGGCCGCACCGCTCACCGTCGAGGACGGCGCGACGGAAGTCCTCGGTGCCGGCCCCGTCGCCGGCTCGCGCCCCGACGGCCACGATCGCGATCGCCGAATCCGCCGCCGGGGCGTCGGGCCCCGAAGCGGCGGAACCCGGAGCGGTGACGTCCCGGACCGCTCGGAACGGGCCGGGGGCTCCGCCCGCGCGGGACGGCTCCCTGTCTCCCTCCCAGGCGTCGACGACCAGATGGGCGTTGGTGCCACCGAAACCGAAGGCGCTGACGGCGGCCCTGCGGCACCCCGGCCACGGCTCCGGCTCGCTCAGCACACGCAGCGGTGTGCCCTCCAGTCCGGCGAGGGGCCGGTCGGCTCCGAGTGTCGCCGGACGGAGGCCCGCGCGCATCGCGCCGAGCACTTTGAGCAGCCCGCTCACCCCCGCCGACGCCAGCAGGTGACCGACGTTGGACTTCACGGAACCGATGGGGACGTCGTGTCCCGCCGCGAAGGTCCGCGCCATGCTCCGGGCCTCCACGGCGTCTCCGAGCGGGGTGCCCGTGGCGTGGCACTCGACGAGCGAGACCGTCTCCGGCGCGATGCCCGCCGTGGAGTACGCCAGAGCCATCGCTCGTTCCTGCCCCTCCTGGGCCGGGCTGAGCAGGCCGCTGCCGCGTCCGTCGTTGGACAGCCCGATGCCCCGGATCACCCCGAGGACGGACGCGCCGGCCGCCAGTGCGTCGGGCAGCCGCATCAGGGCCACGAACCCGGCGCCCTCGCCGTGCAGCAGACCGTCGGCGTCCCGGTGGAAGGGGCGGCTGCGACCGGACCTGCTCACCGCCGACAGGCCGCAGAACCCCATGTGAAGGAACAGGTTGTCGACCCGGTTCACCGCGCCGGCGAGCATCATGTCGGCCGTGCCGTCGTGCAGTCGGTCGCAGGCGAGCTTGATCGCGTACAGCGAGGAGGCGCAGGCGGCGTCGAGGGCGAAGGCGCCCGCGCCGAGTCCGAGGGCGTTCGCGGCGAGGTGGGCGGGCAGTCCGGCGGAGAAGCGGTTGCGCGCGTCGGGGCGGAAGCGGCGGGTGCCGGTCAGCAGGGCGTCCCGTACGTGCGGTTCCTGGGCGGACAGCCAGACGTGTTCCGCGTAGGCCGACCCGGCGCTCGTGGGGTAGGAGAGGTTTCCCAGTACGAGGCCGGTGCGTTCCCGTGGCCCCTGGTGTCCGGACTCCGCCAGGGCCTGCCGGGCGCCGTGCAGTACCCAGTGGAAGAGCGGGTCCAGTGTCAGGATCCGTTCCGGTACGACGAGGAAGCCGGTCGGGTCGAAGACCTGCTCGAAACCCCGGACGTAGCCTCCGATGTCGGTCCAGGTGCGGTCGCGGTGGTCGTCGACGGTGCCCATGGCCCAGCGGTGCGGCAGCCGCCACCGCTCCCCGGGGACCGACGACAGGCTGCGACGGCGTGCGGCGATGTTGTCCCAGAACGTGTCCGGGTCCAGCGCGTCGGGCAGTACACAGCCCCGTCCGACGACGGCGATCGGTTCGAATCCCATACTGTCTCACTCCACGAGTCGCACGCGTACGGATGAACGGGGGCGCGGGGCACGCTCGTTCAGTCGGGACGTCGTACGAGCTCCACCCCGAGCAGTTCCGTGCGCAGGGCGCCGTCCGGGTCGAAGAGGGCCACGTCGCACCGTGCGCCGGTGTCGTGCACCTTCCGGGCCCGCACCACGCACCGCAGGCTGTCCGGAGCGGGGCCGCGCCGGTGGACGCGGCACTCCGCGACGGCCATCGGCAGGGAATCGCCCGCCAGGGCGTGTTCCGTCCACAGCAGGGCGAGTTGCAGCGCGCCGTCCACCGCCGCCGGGTCGGTCGCCCAGGCGTCGTCGCCCCAGCCCAGCTCGGTGACGCCCACGACGGTCGCCTCCGCTCCGTGGGACCCGACGCCCCGCAGGGCACGCAGTGCCTGGAACCGTGGCCCGTGGAAGAGGGTCCGCCCGTCGTAGAGCACGGCACGGTCGGTCGTGTCCGCAGGGCCCGTCGGCTCGGGGACGGTCGCCCACGGCTCCCCTTCCGTGGGTGCCGCTTCGAAGTCCAGTACGGCACGGAAGTGCGACGTCCCGTTCTCGTCCCGCAGTTCGGCCTCCAGGCCGGACGGGGGGCCGACGATCCGGCGGCGGCCGTGCACGGTGAGCCGGTGGCCCTCGTGTGCCAGCCGGGGCAGGGTGACCTTGTCGAGCACCCGCACGTCGCGCAGGACCGGCCCGCCGGCTGTGGGACGCCAGGCTCCCGCCGCGCGGACGAACCACTCGAGGGCCATGACCACGGGCAGTACCGGCTCCTCGGTGACCCGGTGGTCGGCCAGGTAGGGGTGCGTGGTGGACGTGATCCTGATCCGGGCGGGGGACGGATCACCCGCGCCGTCCGGTGTCGCGTCTTCGGCGCCGGCGACCAGCGCGATCCTGGTGTCACGGGCCGGGGCGCCGAGTTCGGCGGTGAACGCGGCCGCGCCCCGGTCCACGGGGATCAGCTCGATGCCCGACCGGCCGAAGTGCTCGGCCAGCGCCGGGGTCACCATGCCCCCGCGCCAGGGCCCCCAGGCGATGGAGCGCACCAGGCAGTCCGGCCGTCTGGCCCGCTCGGCCGACGCCACGTGGTCGAGTACGTCGTTGGCCATCGCGTAGTCGCTCTGCCCCGCGTTGCCGAAGACCCCGGCCACCGAGGAGAACAGGCAGATCAGCTCGATCGGGTCGTCGGCCGTCGCCGCGAGCAGCGTACGCAGGCCGTCGACCTTGGTGGACATCACCCGGTCGAACTGCTCGTCCGTCTTGTCGGAGATCCGCTTGTCGGCCAGCACTCCGGCGCCGTGCACGATCCCGGTGACGGGGCCCCAGGCCGCACGCACCTCGTGCAGTCCGGCCGCGAGGGCCTCGCCGTCCCTGATGTCCACCGGCAGGTATCGGACCGGGCAGCCGGCCTCCTCCAGCGTGGCGAGCGTCGCCCGGACCTCTCGAGCGGCGAGGATCGCCCTCGCCCGTGCGCTGATCTCGGCGGGGCTCGTGCCGTCGGCGCGGTGGGCGCCGAGTTGCCGCACGAGTGCGGCCTCGTCGGTGGCCTCGGCCGCCCCGGGGGGCTCGGCCGGCAGTTCCGTGCGGCCCAGCAGGGCGATACGGGGCCGGTGGGTCCGGGCGAGGTCCGCGAGGGCGGCCGCGGTCACCCCCCGCGCTCCCCCGGTGGCCACGATCACCGACTCCGGGCCGATGCCCGTCGGCGTGCCCGGTTCCAGCGGCGCCGCGACGGCGCGCGGGACGAGGCGGGTGCCGTCCGCGCGCAGGCCGGCCTCCGGAGCCGGTCCGCCTTCCAGGAGTTCTCCCACGATCGCCTCGGCGACGGCTTCGGCGTCCCGGCCGCCGCGTTCGCAGTCGATCGCCTTGACGGACGCGGCCGGCCACTCCCTCGCCGCGGTCCTGGCCAGGGCGGCGAGACCGCCGAGCCATGCGCGACCGGGCTCTCTGCCGTCGAGACCGAAGTCGCCCCCCGTGTCCTGCACCGTCACGAAGGCCCCTCCGGTCGCCTCCATGCGCGGCGCGACCGAGCGCGCCGCGCCCAGGGCTTCCCGCAGGATCCGCCCGGCCTCCTCGGGGGTGCCGACGTCGGCCATTCCACCGAGGTGGACGACAGCGCGTGCGCCGTCGGGGACCCGGGTCGCGGGCTCCGCCCGGACGCCGCGACGGGTCAGTTTCCCGGCCACCAGAGCGGCGATCCGTGAGGGCCCCCCGACCACCGACACGGGCCCGTCGTCGAGTCCGGCCATCTCCAGGCCGGGCGCGGGCACGGTCACCGTTCGAAGGGCCAGCCGCCTGAGTTCCACCGGCTTTGCCGGTTCCTCCTTCGTGACGGGCGCCTCGGTCGGGGCGGTCGGTTCGGCGACGGGCGCGGCGGCCGAGGCGAGGGCGTCGACGATCTCGCGCAGGGTGCTGAGCCTGCCCAGCTCGGCCACATCCCCGGTGGGCAGGTCGCCCACCCGCTGCCGGACGGCGGACAGGATCTCCACCCGCTTGATCGAGTCGATCCCCAGGTCCGTCGCCAGCTCCATGTCCGCGTTGAGCATGGAGACCGGGTATCCGGTGCGTTCGGCCACCACGGTCAGGAGCAGTTCCTCGAACCGGTCCGGGGTCGCGGCGGCCGGCGCGTCGGAAGGGGCCGGAGCGGAGCGGACGGCGGACTCGGGTGCGCGAGCGGGCGGTACGCCGGGGGCCGTGGGGGGAACGAAGGTCCGGGGCAGGGGGTGGGGAGCCGGGGCGGTGGTCCGGGGCTCGGGACCGGGAACGGGAGGCGTGAACGGGGTCGGCGGTGCCGGTGCGACGGTGGACGACCGGGGCGGCGTGGGCCGTGCCGGATCGTCCTCGCGTCCAGAGCCCAGGAGCGCGGCCAGCGTCGTCTCCGTCATCTTGAGGAACGCCATATGGCTGTCGGCCAGCATGCGGTGGCAGGCGACGTGGGCCTCCGCCGCCTGCCGCTGCACACTCTCCACCATGGCCGCCCAGTGAGGGTCCGCCCGGAGCGCCGGCGCCGCATCGGGATCAGTACTGGTTTCCGTGTCGGTGTCGGTGTCGGTGTCGGTGTCGGTGTCGGTGTCGGCCGGATCCGGTACGGGCTCCGCGGCCGGTACGAACACGGGGGCCGGCGCGGGCGTCGGCAGGCTCCGCGGCGGATTGGGTGGGGGCAGTTCGGACGCCCCGCCCGAGGGGGGATAGGGCTGATCGTAATTGGCACCGCTGATCTGCACGGTCATGCGCGGCTCGCGCTCCTTCGCTGCTGTTCCTGACGGCCCGTACGGCGCCCAGAGGGGTGCGTAGTCCAACTGCGCGCCGCGCACGGAGAGTTCACCGAGCGCACTGTGCAGGGTGCTGACTGTGTTCTGGCCCCGGCGGTCCAGGGCGGCCGCCGTGTGCTCGCGGTCACCGAGAATCCGCCCGACCAGGCCGGTGAGTGCGGCCCCCGCGCCGACCTCGACGAACGTCCGCACTCCCGCGGCGTACATCGCTTCGACCTGCTCGTTGAACAGCACGGGCGAGGCCAGATGCTCGGCGATCCTGCGGCGCACCTCGTCGGGGTCCCTCGGATACGGCGACGCGTCCGCGTTGCCGTACACGTCCGTCACGGGCGCCGTGAGCGGCATGCCGCGCAGGAAGCCGAGGAGTGGCTCGGTCGCGGAGGCGACCAGCGGACTGTGGAAGGCGTGGGAGGTGTCCAGTCGGCGAGAGGAGAGGCCTCTGGCGAGGAACTCCCGCTCGGCGGCCTCGATCTCCCCCGTCTCTCCGGACACCACGACCTGGTCCGGCGCGTTGTGGTTCGCCGGCCAGACCCTCCTCACGCCTGCCTCGTCGAGGACGGCCGTCACCTGGTCCGGGCCCGCCGACACCGCCAGCATGGCCCCGGGTGTGCCGGCCGCCGCCCGCATCAGCTCCCCCCGTGTGCGGGCGAGGGCGACCAGGGATTCGGCGTCCAGGGCTCCCGCGGCGTGCAGGGCGACCAGCTCGCCGAAGCTGTGGCCGCCTACGCAGTCGGGCCGCAGCCCGAGACCGCTCACCACCTCGAGCAGGGCCACGCTGTGCGCGGCGAGCGCGGGCTGGGCCCACTCGGTGGCGTTCAGCTGGTCGGCCCGGACTTTCCGCTCCTCGTCGGTGAAGGCCGGAGGGGGGAACACCACGCGGTGCAGGGCTCGATCCTCGTACCGGGCGCCGCCCAGGCGGTCCCAGACGGCCTGGGCGGTGGGCGCGAACATGGCAAGGTCGGCGCCCATACCGACGTACTGGGAGCCTTGCCCCGGAAAGAGGAAGGCCACCTTGCCGAGGGCGGGGGCTCCGGTGGCGTAGTGCGTCCCCGGGGCGGAGAACGCGGTGCGCGGTCGCTGCCGGATGGCCGCGGCGGCCCGCGCGAACCTGTCGCACAGGTCGTCGGTGTCGGCGGCGGACACGGCCAGGCGTACGTCGTCGGTGGGCCTGAACCCGGCCTGGCTCTCCCGCGCCGTCTCGGCGAGTGGGCGGCCCCTGTCGATGGTCCGCTCCAGCAGGGCGTCCGGCGAGGGGGCGCTGAACAGGACGAGCTCCGTGGGCGCGCTCCTGCTGCGCCACGCGCGGCGGCCCGGCCGCCCTTCGGACGGTACGTACTCCTCCAGGGCGATGTGGAAGTTGCTGCCGCCGAAGCCGAAGCTGGACACCGAGGCCCGGCGCAGGTGGCCGGGCGCGCGCACCCAGGGGCGTGCCTCGGTGTTGACGTAGAAGGGGTTGTCACCCGTCCGTATGGCGGAGTTGGGCCGCTCGACCTTGATGGTCGGCGGCAGAACCTTGTGGTGCAGGGCCATGACCGCCTTGAGCAGGCCGGCGGCGCCCGCGGCGCATTTGGTGTGGCCGATCTGCGACTTCACCGAGCCGATCGCGCACCACTGCCGCTGGGAGCGTCCGCTCTCCTCGAACACGGTCCGCAGCGCGGCGAGTTCGGCGGCGTCTCCGGCCCTGGTACCGGTGCCGTGGGCCTCGACCAGTTCCACGGTGCCGGGGTCGTACCCCGCCTGCTCGTACGCGCGCCGCAGCGCCCGGGCCTGGCCCTCGGGCAGGGGCGCGTAGATCGCCGTCCCCCTGCCGTCGGACGATGCGCCGATCCCGCGGATCACCGCGTGGATCCGGTCTCCGTCGCGTTCCGCGTCGGACAGCCGCTTGAGCGCGTACATCACGACGGCCTCACCGAGCATCGTGCCGTCGGCCGCTTCGGAGAAGGGCCGGCAGTCCCCGGTCGGCGACAGCGCGGGCGTCTTCGAGAAGCACATGAACATGCCGATGTCGTTCAGGGTGTCGACACCACCGCTGACGACCAGGTCGGCACGGCCCAGCGAGAGTTCCGCGACCGCGGTCGAGAGCGCGGCGAAGGAACTGGCGCACGCGGCGTCCGTGGTGTGGTTGGTGCCGTGCAGGTCGAACCTGTTGGCGATCCGTCCGGCGACGACGTTGCCCAGCAGCCCGGGGAAGGTCGACTCCTGCCAGGGTGTGTAGTGGTCCCGGATGGTGTCGCACACGGCCTCGGCCTCGGCCTCGGGGACACCGTGCTCCCGCAGCGCCTTCAGCCACACGGGGCGTTGCGTCCGTCCCTGCATGTGGCCCAGCAGTTCCAGTGACGTCGCTCCGAGGACGACGCCGACCCGTTCACGGTCCACACCCGACAGCCCGCCGGCGTCGGCGAGGACCTGGTCGGCCACCATCAGGGCGAGCAACTGGCTGGTGTCGGTGGCGGGGAGGGTGGCCGGCGGGATCCCGTGGGCGAGCGGGTCGAAGCCGATCTCGGGCAGGAACGCCCCTCTGCGCGCGTAGGTCTTGTCCGGCGTGGCGGGGTCGGGGTCGTAGTGGTCCTCGACGAGCCAGCGCGACGGCGGCACGTCCGTGATCATGTCCCGGCCGGAGAGGACGTTCCGCCAGAACTCGGTAGTACTCGTCGCGCCCGGGGCCAGTGCGCCGATGCCGACCACGGCGACGGGGACCTGCGGGGAGTGGGGGGCGGTCACGGGTTCCTCCTGTCGTGGGACGCCGTCTTCCGGGTCCGGGGGGTGGGCCGCCGTCACGCGAGCCTGCGCGGTGTGTAGTCGAACGCCGGGGCCGGGACCGGGACGCCGTAGGTCCGCAGCTGGTGGGCCCGGGTGAGGACCGCCGCGCCTTCGAGGAGGTTGAGCGCGATCTGCACCACGGTGCGGTTCGCCCGCTCGGCGAGGAAGCCGCCGGCGGTCCACCGGTTGAACGCGCCCATCGCCGGGCCGCACCAGATCTGGTAGTCGGCGCGCCGGGTGGTGTCCCCCTCGATGGCCCAGCGGCTGGAGCTGCCGAGGTACCAGCGGAAGACCAGCGCCATCCGGTGCCTGGGATCGCTGCGCGCCCGGGTGATCTGCTCCGGGTCGCGAGCCGCCCAGAACCGTTCGGTCCTCTCCCACACCTCGTCGACGGAGGCCCGCAGGATGTCCCGTTCCAGTTTCGTCCGTACCGCGGTCGGGAGTTCCTCCAGTGACGGGTACGCCCGGTAGGCGGCGTACAGCTGTGCGGCCCTGGGGGCGAACATGCTGCCCCGGCGGAGCACCTGGAGGGTGACGCCCAGCTCGAACATGTCGGCCGCGGGGGCCATGGCCACGTCGGCGACGTCCGCCTGGGCGAGCATGGCCTTGGCGTCGTCGGAGATACCGGCCTCCGTGGCCGTCTGGTTCACCGACCCCGTCACCACGTAGGTGGCCCCGAGCGCGAACGCGGCCGCCACCCCGGCGGGCGTGCCGAGCCCTCCCGCGGCGCCGATCCCGACCGGGCGCCGGTAGCCGAGGCGTCGGGTGATGTCGTCGCGCAGGGCCAGCACGCGGGGCAGCGTCGAGCCCAGCGGCCGGTTGTCGGTGTGCCCACCGCTGTCGGCCTCCACCGTGATGTCCTCGGCCACCGGGAGGTGTGCGGCCAGTTCGGCCTCCTCGGCGCTGAGCTCGCTCTGCTCCACGAGCCGGCGCAGCAGGTCGGGCGGCGCGGGCGTGAGGAACTTCTCGGCCACCTCGGGCCGGGAGATCTTGGCGAGGATCCGGGTGGGGCGCCGGATCCGTCCGTCGCCGTCCCGGCGCAGTCCGCGGGTCGCGCACAGCACCGCGGCGGGGGTGAGTTCCATGTACGCCGACAGCGACACACAGGGCACACGGTGGTCCAGCAGCAGCTTGGCGACCCGGAGTTCGAGCTCCGGTTCGGCCGGCGAGTGGATGAGGTTCACACCCCAGTTGGTCCTGTCCGCGAGCCGGCCGGCCAGCTCGCGCACGGCACGCTCGACCTCCGGAAGTCCGAGTCCCGCGGCACCGAAGAACCCGAGCATGTCGGCGCGGGCCATCTCGGTGACCATCCGGGTGGTCGCGATGCCGTTCGCCATCTCGCCCGCCACGTAGGGGAAGCGGACACCGTGCGCCTCGCAGAAGGTGCGTCCGCCGAGCCACTCCGGGTACAGCGGCGGCAGCATGCCGACGACCTCGCCGGCCGGCCTGGGGCCGAGCGTCAGGCCGAGTGCCTGGCGGGTGCTGTCGGTGACGATGTGGACGTGCTCCCGGATCCGCCGGGTGCAGGCGGTGACCGCTTCGGGTGAGAAGTCGGGTGGATGCGCGCCGGTCGTGTCGGGCCGGGTGGGAACGGACAAGGGCGGGCTCCAAGGAAAGGCGTGCGTACGAGGGCGGGGTCCCGGCGGGGGCGGGGTCAGGGGCGGGAGAGAGGCAGGGGCGGGGGCCGCCCTCAGTGCGGGCCCGTCGCACGCGCGCCTGTCGGACATTCCGGGAGCGTCGGGCGAAGACCGGACAGCAGGTAGTCGACGTCCACCCGGGCGGTCGGTCGGGGAGGTCCGAGCAGGGTGCGCACCCGGGTGTCGTCGTAGCGGCGGAGGTGGCTCAGGTACGGCGTGATGCCGGGGTAGAAGTCCATGGACGCCTCGAGGGCGGACACGTCGTCGGGTCTCCTGGCGACCAGGCGGGCCCGAAGGGGGGCGAGCCGCTCCATGAGTTCGGTGACCGCCGACACGGGCACGTCGTGGTCGTGGACGACGTGATAGGTGTCGACCCTGCCGGAGGGTTCCCGGTCGGCCAGGCGTGCCATGGCGGTTGCCGCGTCCTCGACGGGCATCACGTTCAGGTGGCCGTAGCGTCGGCCGACCAGTCGTACCACGGGGAGGCCGGTGCCGCGGGGGCGTGAGCCGGCGAGGCCGGCGGCGCGCAGGGCGTCCCGCACGAGCTGGTCCATGACCTGCAGCGGATGCCGGGGCAGCTCCGGGTGCGGTGGATGGTCGGTGACCAGGATGCTCGGCCGCAGGACGACGGCGGGTCGGCGGTGCCTCCGCGCCCAGGCGTGCACCAGGGCCTCGGCCTCGTACTTGGACCGCTCGTAGGAGTTCTCGAAGCCGAAGCCTTCGTCGAGTTCGTCCTCATAGACGACACCCTCGCGTCGTGCTCCGGCCACGAACGCGGTGCTGACGTGGTAGACCACCGGCCGACGGCGTCCGGCGGCGGCCAACTCCAGGACGGACCGCGTGCCTTCGACGTTCACGCGGCGCAGCGAGGGGAGATCGCCTTCCAGGTTGATGGAGCCGGCGCTGTGCCAGATGGCGTCCAGCTTGTCGGCCAGCTCCCCGAACCGCACCGCCGGGATCCCCATGCGCGGCCGGCCCAGGTCGGTGGGCACCACCCGGACCGTCGTGGGGAGTCGCGCGGTCAGTCGTTCCGGTGCGCCGGTCAGCTCGAGGAATCGGGCGATGCGGCCGAGGGCGTCCGGTGACGCCGCGTGGGTGAGCACGGTCAGTGATCCGTGCCGCTCCAGGAGGCGCCGCAGCAGGCGGAGGCCGAGGAAGCCGGTGGCACCGGTGAGGGCGACGTTCACGACCGCGGCTCCCCCGGGTCACGCCACGCGGAAGCGGACGGAAGTATTCGCTTCCGCACCACCGACTCACCCACCCACATCCCGACCCCTCCCCCTCGGACGCGCCGCACGCACATCGAGCACAGTGACAGGTGGCGGGGGAAGGCGAGACCACATCCGCCCATACTCATCCTCGTAGGGATTACACCCGTACGAGAGTTGACGAACTGACGCTCGAACTCTTCATCCGAATGGATGAATGGCCCTCCGGAGATCACGACTCCCGGCGCGAGCGGCGTCTAGCTTGTGCTTTCAGTCCCGATGTAGGCCGTTCGAGCGAACGGAAGCATGATGACCATGGCCGCGGATGTGCGTACCCACCCCATCGACCGGGCGTACCTCAGTTTGGAGCGGGCCCATCCAGAAGCCCACTGGGACACCGGTGGCATCGCGTATCTCAACGGCCGGCCCCCGCGGCTGGAGGATTTCCGGGCCTACGTCGGAGGGCGCCTGCGGCGTCTCCCCATGATGACCTACCGGTTGGAGCGGACCGCGCGGCCCCCTGTGTGGCGACCGGACGAGACCTTCACGCTGGAACGCCATGTCCACGAAGTGGTGTCGGCCGGCCCGGACGCGCCCCGGTCGCCCCTGGAGGCGGCCCTGGGCGCACCACTCCCCCGTGACGCTCCCTGGGGCGTGTGGCTGGTACACGGTCCGGCGCCCGACGAGTACGCCGTCTGCTACCGGTTCGACCACGTGTGCCAGGACGGCGTCGCCGCCGCCCTCGCCTTCCGTACCCTGCTCGGCACCGGTGAGCCCGCCCGCAGGCCGCCCCCCGCTCCGCACGGCAGGGGAGACCACCTGCGCAGGACGGTCATGGCGCTGGGGCTCGGGGCGAGGTTCGCGTTCGGCGTCCTGCCCGTCCCCGGCCGGCGGCCCGCGGCGTCCTTCGTGCCCAGTGGACGACGGCGGCTGCTGCGGGCCCGGGTGCCCCTGGAGAGGCTGCGGAACATCGGCACGCCACGGGGGGCTTCGGCGCACGACGCCCATCTCACGGCGCTGGCAGGTGCTCTGGGCAGGTGGTCACGGGAGGCGGGCGTCGGTCTGCGGCGCGTGTCGGCGCTGCTGCCCGTGGACGCACGCCGGCCCGACGAGGAGCAGACCTGGGGGAACCGCACCTTCGCCGTCCCCGTGCGGCTCCCCCTGTCCGAGGACTCGCCGTCACGACGGCTGGAGCTCGTGGCCGCGCAGACCTCCGGCGTGAAGCGGAGGTCACGGCGACAGGCCATCGACGACCTGGTCAGATTCATGCCCGCCGGGCCCACGGCCTGGTACATGCGGCAGATCACTTCCCCGGAGGTCACGGCGATGGTGGCCACGTCCGTCCCGCTCGCCGAGAGCGGCGCGCTGGGCACCACCGGCGTCACGGGAGCCGCCCTGCTGCCGCTGCTCCTACCGGGCCACCTCTTCGGCGCGGGTCTGGCCTTCTTCGGTGACCGGGCCGAGGTCTCCTTCACGGTCGACCACGCGCTCCCTCTCGGTGAGCGGCTGCCCGACCTGTGGACGGATGCCGTGGAGGAACTCGAGCGGAGCCTCGCGCCGCCACGTCCCGCACCGCCGGACTGACGGCCCGGGCGGAGTGGCCGGGAAGCCGACCGTGCCCCCAGGCCCGTCGATCGGCGCCGGTCACCACCGGGGCGCCCTGTTCCCCGTATCTGTCGTCGGCCCGACGCGTAACGTGCGGCCGCATGGAAGCGCAGCCGCATCCCCAGTCCCCGCCCGACACCACCCGGCGCCGGGCCCGTGATCTCGGCATCGTGATCGGACCGGCCGGCACCGGGCCCTTCGACGCGATCACCGATGTGCCGGGCGTCCGCGTCGGACACACCACCGTTCGCCGGCAGCCCGACGTGCACAGCGGAGTCACCGCCGTCGTGCCCGACCTCGTCAGCCCTCGGACCCCCCTGCCGGCCGGGGTCTTCACCGGCAACGGCTACGGCAAACTCATCGGAACCACCCAGATCACCGAACTCGGCACGCTGGAGACCCCGGTCCTGCTCACCTCCACCCTGTCCGCGTTCCGCGTCGCGGACGCCCTCGTCGGCTGGGTGCTCGAGCGGCCCGGATGCGAGGAGGTGCGCAGCCTCAACCCCGTGGTGGGCGAGTGCAACGACGGCCTGCTGTCCGACATCCGTGCGCGACCCGTGCACGAGGAGCACGTCCGGGCGGCCCTCGACACGGCATCCGGCGGAACGGTGGCCGAGGGGTGCGTCGGCGCGGGGACCGGCACCGTCGCACTGGGTTTCAAGGCCGGTATCGGGACCGCCTCACGCACCCCCGTCCTGGCGGGCCGACCCTTCACGGCCGGCGTCCTGGTGCAGGCGAACTTCGGCGGCACGCTGCGAGTGCTCGGCCGCACCCCGACTCCGTGGTCCGTGGGCGCCGGGGCCGACGGTGCGGTGCCGGCCGCGGACACCGGCTCGTGCATGATCGTGGTGGCCACGGACGCCCCTCTCGACGCCCGGCAGCTCACCCGTGTCGCACGGCGCGCGGTGTTCGCCCTGGCCCGCACGGGCGCGGCCTACAGCCACGGGAGCGGCGACTACGCCATCGCCTTCGGTACGCGACCGGACGGCGCCCCCGTGGCGGACGCCGAACTCGGCCCGCTGTTCGAAGCCGTCCTGGACGGGGTCGAGGAAGCGGTGCTCAACTCCCTGCTCGCGGCGACCACGACCACGGGCTTCGGCGGCCGGACCGTACCCGCGCTGTCGGCGGACCTCCTGCTCGCCGCCCTCACTGCCCCTCCCACACCGACGTCGCCCTCTCGGTAACCGTCACGGCCGAACGAGAACGACGTCACATGGAGGATGTGTATCATTCACATGATATGCACCATGCGCAGCCATGATCCGGTGTGGCTCCTCGTACTCAGCGGTCATGCGCGATGGCGAGCGGGAATCGACGGCGGGACAGGACCAGGACATGAGCGAGCAAGAGCGCCGGCTGAGTGATCTGGAACGGGAACTGACGCTGCTGTCCCGGCACTTCGTCGCTTCGCGGGGCCCCCGCATCGGTCAGAGCCTGGAACGCTCGGCCTACGTGCTGCTGACGCGGCTGGAGACCGGTGAACCGCTCACGCTCAAGGAGCTGGCGCACACCTTCCAGGTGGATGTCTCCACCAT
The DNA here is from genome assembly GCF_039539045.1 of Streptomyces marokkonensis. Classification (NCBI taxonomy): domain Bacteria; kingdom Bacillati; phylum Actinomycetota; class Actinomycetes; order Kitasatosporales; family Streptomycetaceae; genus Streptomyces; species Streptomyces marokkonensis. The sequence goes on along the minus strand of NZ_BAABCQ010000049.1, from coordinate 694 downwards.
CAACCGGCAGGTCAGCGCCATGCTCCGCAACGGCCTCGTCGAGCGAATCTTCGACCCCGACGGGGGCATGGCACGCAAGTTCCGGCCCACCGCGCTCGGCCTGGAGCGCCTGCAGGCCGATCGGGCCGTCAGCCGCGCGGGGACCGCGCGGCTCGTCGAGGCGTCCGGGTGGGCGGGCGGTCAGACCCAGCAGTTCCTCGACCTGCTGATCGAGCTCAATCAGGGCGTCGAGCATCTGGAGGGACTCGCGTGGTCCCGCACCGGCACAGGCACCGACACAGGCGCCGACACCGCCACCGGTACCGGCACTCAGTCGTCGACCAGCAAGTGACCCCCCTCGAAGCAGCTTCAGGGCTCTGAAACCACGGTGAAACCGCGCTGAATGCGCCCTGCCGCACCATCTGCGGCATGACGACACGAACATCGCGCACACTCGCCATCGCGGCCAGGGGACTGCGCAAGGCCTACGGCGACAAGACGGTCCTCGACGGCATCGACGTGGAGGTACCGGCCGGCACCGTCTTCTCCCTGCTCGGCCCGAACGGCGCCGGCAAGACCACCGCCGTCAAGATCCTCTCCACCCTCATCACCGCCGACGCCGGCGACCTGCACGTCGGCGGTCACGACCTCGCCGCCGATCCCCAGGCCGTACGCGCCGCGATCGGAGTCACCGGGCAGTTCTCCGCCGTCGACG